>NZ_JANKBY010000491.1:0-1961 GCF_024621905.1 Terrisporobacter muris | reverse complement strand
GATCTATATATTAATAAGTAATAAAAAAATTCTATTTGAATAAGTAATATGTCGGTGAAATAATTAATTAGTTTTCATTATAAATAAGAGTAGACGACACTCTTTTTGAAACAGTTGAGCCCACTATGTAAGCTAGTATTAATTTTATAAAATCTACCAATACAAAAGGAGCGACACAATATAAAATACTTTGATGAATTGTATTTCCTGTTATTGATGCAAACATTAATGTTCCTGTTATGTATACGATAATTAATCCTGCTATTAGTGATAAGAAAATTATTATAGTAGATGAAGATTTATCTTTAGCAAGACCTATTATATAAACCATTAAAGGAAGTCCTAGTAAATATCCTCCCGTTGGACCGAACAAAATACCAACTCCTCCTGAAAATTGAGCAAATACAGGAATACCAATGCATCCTAATAATAAATAAATTAAAACAGAAATAGTACTTAATTTAGAACCAAGTATTAATCCTGTTACAGCTACAGCTAAAATTTGCATAGTAAGTGGAACGGTTGTAAATGGTAATGGTATTGAAATTTGCGACAAAATTGCAACTATAGCAGCAAAAATAGAACATAATATAAGTTCTTTAGTTGAAAGTTTCATAATAATCCTCCTTAATAATATATAATTAGGTTAACTTGTAAGAGTAATTAAGTTAACTTAATTATATATGAAAAAATAAAAAAATCAAGAAATAATTGTAAAATATAAAAATGAATATAAACTATTTATTCTCTGAGGGAATAAATGATTTATTTCTTTGAATTGAAAATGAAGCCATCAAAATATAGTATATGAGTATGAAAATTTTTATAAATAAAAAGTACTAAGCTAATGCTACGAGTAGTTCTATTAAATAGTAAAATATTTAATTCGTTTTCTCATGCTTTTATTTGCTTAGATAAAGAAGATTGAGATATACATAATTCTTATTATGCTAAAGAAAAACTTTTATATTTATTTTGTTCTATAGTAATAAAAAACACCTTCTTTATGTCAGATTATCTATGATATACAATAGAAATAATATCATGTAGAGGAAGGTGTAAATTTTCATATTTACTCAAAATTTCTATTTAGTCTTTGTGGTAAAGGAGAGTTATTTTTGATAGAAGTATAAAAATCTTCAAGTATATTAGCTGCTTTATTAATAGAACAATCATATAAATTTTCAATATTTAAGCATATGTTTTTGCATCTTGGATTCTCATCTAAATTAAAAAATATTCCGTGTAATTTATTATAAAGAGCTGAAATTTTAAGCCCAGAAAAAATAATAAACCTACTTATTTTATTTGGGGTATTGAAAATAGAGTTGTAAAATTTCATAGATTTAAGAGCTCTAGTAATTTTTGAGGTATCTGTATCAAAAAATGGTGATATAACTTCAGCTAAAGTACTATCTGCATTAATATGAGTGGTTAAATCTACAGAAAAAGGATTTTTTCCTTCTTTGTTTATTAATAACTTATCAAACTCAGATTCAATTTCAGTATGAGATAAATTCTCATATTTAGTTGTTTTATTGATATAAGGATGACATTCACTGTCTAGCATAAAATGACATAAAAAACCAAATGCATAAGCTAATGATTTTTCTTTATCATTTGATTTTTTTATTATATTTATCGATTTTTCAAAAAATATATTTGCCTTTTCATAGTGAATACTATGTCCTAATTTATTTGTTGGATTATGATATAGTATTGGTTTGTAATAAAAGAAAATATCTGGTCCATGGAGACCTATGAAAAATAAATCAATATTTTTTGAAATAATTTTAGAAACCTCATCATCAACTTGCTCTAAAACTTTTTTTCCAAAAGCATAATGTGCATAAGTACCAGGCATAGATACTACCTCCATAATAAAATATTATATATAAGATTTAGTATATCAACTTTCAAAGAAAAAAATTAGTTTCTATAATATCTATGGAATAGATCGG
>NZ_JANKBY010000490.1:0-1973 GCF_024621905.1 Terrisporobacter muris | reverse complement strand
AATATGTTTATATGAATTTTCTTTTCTTCTTTGTCACTATATTTAATAGCATTATCAATAAATATTATTAAAAGTTGTTTTAAATGTTCTCTCATCATGGTTAGTTTTAAATTATCTTCTATATTATAAGTAAACTTCACATTCTTGTTTATCATTTCAAAATCATAAATTACTTCACTAACAACATTATAAATATTTACTTCTTTCAAGTTATCATTTATTACTAATTCATTTTCTACTTTGCTAAGCTGAAGCAAATCATTCACTAATTTCGTTAGTCTTTCTACTTCATTTAAACTAACTTTTATGGATTTATCTAAAGTTTCCTTATCATTTTTACCCCATCTATCTAACATTTTTAGATGTCCATTTATTATTGTTAAAGGCGTTCTAAGCTCATGAGATGCATCATTTACAAATTGTTTTTGTGAATTAAAAGATTCTTCAACCTCATCCATCATACTGTTAAATACCATATTAACTTTATCAAATTCATCTTTTTTATCATATATATCTACTCTATTAGAAATGCCTTTTTCTTTTATTTTTTCCATGGTATCTCTTAGTTTTTTCAGTTTGTGTACAAATTTTTTAGAAATATACATTCCTGCCAATATACTGATAATAATTACTAAAACAACTACACATATCATTATGTGAAGAGTAGCTTTCAAATAATCTTTAAACATATCTGTTTTTTTGAAAATATAAATATTATTTTTCTCGCCCTTAATATTTATGGGGGCATTTAGCACCACATTATCATATTTCAATTTTAGAAATACTTTTGATTTAATTTTATTTATATTATCAAATTCCAGATTTTGTGGTACTTCTTTTATGGAGTTGAAAATTATCTCTTTATTTTCATTATAAATTATGGCATCTAGTTCCATTGCTTCAAATAATTCTTCATAAGTCATATGGCTGTTTGAATTTATTAGTATTGATATTTCATCATATTTTGATTCTATATCATCTTTTTCATATTTTAGAGTCCAAACTCTAACTACAACAAGTTGAGCTGTTATTGTAAAAATAATCACACTTATTATTGCTAAAAAAGTAAGAATAGACATTTGCCAAAATGAGGATAGCTGTTTGAATTTTTTCATATTATCTTATAACATATCCAACACCACGGATAGTTTGGATATAACCATCATTTTTTAGTTTACTTCTTAAATGTCTTATGTACACATCTACCACATTTGTTTCAGCTTCATAGTCATATCCCCATATGTTTTCTAACAAATTATCTCTGCTTAAAACTTTATTTTTATTTATCATCAATTGAACTAATAATTCATACTCTTTTGTTGTTAAACTTACTTCTTTATTACCTTGTTTTACAATTCTACCTTCCAAATCTATGTAAATATCTTTAAACTCCAAATTATTGCTGACTTTTTTAATTTCATTAACCCTTCTTAATAAAGCTTCTATTCTTGCCAGTAATTCTTCTATGGCAAATGGCTTTGAAATATAATCATCAGCTCCCGTTTGAAGTCCAGATACTTTATCCATGACACTATCTCTTGCTGTTAGCATTATTATTGGTGTATTTTTTACTTTTCTTAATCTCCTGCATACCTCCATACCATTTAATTTTGGCAACATTAAATCGAGCAATATTAAGTCATAATCTTCCTGTAGTGCTTTTTCCAAACCTTGCACCCCATCTTCACAGACTTCTACACTGTATCCTTCGTAGTTTAGCTCCATTTTCACAAAAGAAGCAATATTATCTTCATCTTCAATTAACAGTATTTTATACACAAAACCACTCCTTACTAGTTTCTATTTCTAATTTATATAATGATCTTAATAAGATTTATTTTTGTTTTTGTTTGTAAATGTATTTTACTTTTATAACTCATATCATATCTAAAAATACTATACCAATAATCATTACTCTTGTAAAATATCTTATCTATATTAATTGACCTTACTTTATTTATTTATTGTTTTTT
>NZ_JANKBY010000048.1:0-17198 GCF_024621905.1 Terrisporobacter muris | reverse complement strand
TCTTTTGAATTAATTAATTTTATTATAGTGCCATAATAAATATTATATCCATTTTGTCCCTTATTAATTTAAACTTACAATAAATATCTTCTTTATTATGAAAATATAGCCTTAATAAAATTGCACCAAATAAAATATAACGAAAAAAAGTTTTTTTTATCATTTTGTGTCATTTTATGAGTTTTCACATATATTATAATTAAGAAAGGCTAAGAGAGAGTCTTTCTTATAACAATAATATTTTGTTGTTACTCCTTTGTTGATATTTATTTCTGAGCTTCGAAAAAAATGTATAAAATTCTAAAATACGGAAAGAATTATATATGAGAGCGGAAATTATATATCTCTCCCCCTAATAAGTATATATTTTTTAAGGCATCTACTATTCCCCCAGTAGGTGCCTCTTTTTCTTTACTCACAAAGAACCAACCCCTCAGGGCCGGTTCTTTTATCAAATTTATTTTAGCTATATTCTATTTTTACTCTAGATCCTTTTCCAACATCACATGGACTTACTATAAGCTTTACTGGTACTCTATTTTTTAATTCTTCCACATGTGAAATTATACCTATACTTAGTTGGTCATTATGAAGATTTTCTAAAGACTCCATAACTACTTCTAGTAACTCAGTATCCAAAGAACCAAAACCTTCGTCTAAGAAGAAGAACTCTAATGGACTACTTCCTTTTAATTGTATCTGAGATGATAGTGCTAAGGCTAATGATAAAGATGTTAAGAATGTTTCTCCTCCTGATAATGAATCAACACTTCTTCTCTGCCCTCCATTCATATTATCTCTCATTATAAAATTCAGATTTTCATCGATTTCTAGTGCATATCTTCCTCTCGTTATTGAACCTAATCTTTTTGATGCTTCCAATGCAATGTATTTAAGTTGATTCGTAGCCACATATTCTACAAACTTATTACCCATTATCAATTTATTAATCTCATCTAGTAAGGATAATTCATGGTCAACATTTTTAACCTCTTTAGTTAATTCTTTTATTGATAATAAAGATTTTTCAATATTTTTAAGTTCATTTTCTTTTGAACCAATCTCTTTTCTTAAAGTAGCTATTTGATTTTTTAATGAATTAATTGAAATATGAAGATTCTCAAACTCTTCAGGTTTTATACTTCTTCCATTTAATTTTTTATTTAAATCAGATATCTTTACTATTAAATATTTAGTCTCTTCATCAAAATATTCTATTTCCCCTTTGTACTTATCCTTTTCTTCCTTTGGTAAAATAGATTTTTCAACAGAATTAACAGAGTCAAATTTATTATCTATTAATAATGTTGTTAAAGTTTGAGTTTTACTTTCTAGTTGCTTTTTAGCTTGAGATAATACACCATCTTTACTACTTTTCAATTTAGAATTTTCATCAAAACCATGTTTTTTATTAGTTAATGCTTCGTGTAATTCTTTTTCATTATTTGTAATTCTATCAATATTATCTATAGTAGCTTGTAATAACTTAGCTGGTGAAATTCCCTTAGCAATTTTATTCAATTCTTCTTCCTTATTTTTCACTTCTTTATATTTAGTATCCCTATGTTGAACTAAGTTAGAAAGTTTTTTATCAATTTCATTAAATAAACTCTCTTTCTCTTTATATTCTTTATCTAGGTCTTCTTTTTCTTTATTTAAAATTGACATTTCCTTATTTAATTTTTCAACTTTCTTTTCATTTTCGCCAATTTCTTTTACCTTAACTGCTAAATCATTAACTTTAACTTTAGATTTTAATCCTAAGTATTCTAAATTGAGATTATCATACTTATTATTTAAGTTATCTATCTTATCTTTTAGTTCTATACTTAATTTTCTATCTAAATTTAAATTTTCTTTTATTTTTACTTCTTCTTTTTCTACATCATATTTTAAATCTTTTATTTTGTAGATTTCTTCTATGGTTTTATTTTTGTCCTCTTCCCAAGATGATACCTTTTCTTCTAGGATTTTTAATTCTTTTTGCTTTATATCTATTTCTTTCTCAAGTGATGAAGAATTATAATCTCCTAACTTACTTTCTAATTCATTTAAAGTCTTTCTCTTTATACTCTCAAAAGAATTAATTTCTCTATTTTTTAAAGCCAATTCATCATAATCTCTTTTTTCTTTACTATATTCATCTTCTAATTTCTTAATTTTTTCTTCTACTAATTTTGCTTCTTCAAAATTAGCACTAATATAAATTTTTTCATGGTGAATTGAACCACAAACAGGGCAAGGCTCATTGTCTTTTAATTCTTGTCTTAGATAAGATGCCATATTTTGATATATTAAATTTCCCTGTTCCTCTTTTAAGTCGTCTATAGCCTTATTAATTCTTTCTAATTTTATACTAGATTCGTTTAAGTATCTTTGATTATCAAATTTACTCTTTTCATTTTTATTTAAATCGTCTTTAATAGAGTTAATTTGTTTCTCATAATCCTTTGTATTTTCTAATCTTGATTTTAAATTATGTAGATACTCCTTTTCACTTGATATTATCTTATTGTCTCCCGGACAACTTCTATTTAAAGTTTCTTGATGTTCTAGAAGTCTTTTCAATTTTATATTTACAGATGATTTATTTTTTTCAACATCAATATTTCTAAATTTTAAATCTTCTATTCTTTTGTTCACATCTTTTAATAAGTTCTTATTTTCTTCTCTTTCAGCACCTATTTTTTTTAACTCTTCTTCTTTGTTATAAGCTTCAAATATATTTTCTTTTAGCTGAGTACTTATTCTTAAAGATTCAATATTTTTGTTATTGTCTTGAATTTTTTTATATTTACTATCAACTTGATTTTGTAAATCTGTTATTAATTTTTTCAGTTCTTCTTTTACCTTAGTTTCTATATCAATTTCTTTTTTAAGCTCTTTAATAGAAAAATTTAAAATCTCTATTTTTTCCTCAAGTTCTATACCTCTTTGAAGCTTACCTTTTTCTTCAATTAATAAAGGTATCTTTTCATTTTTTTCTTTTTTTGCATCTTCGTATCTTATTGATAATAAATCTATTTCTTTTTTAATATTAGTTATGATACCTTCTAATCGTTGTACTTCATTTGAATTTTCATATATATCTTTTTCTAATATTTTTATATCATTTATATGAGGAATAATAGTTTCTCCTCTTTCACTTCTTTCTATTGCTTCTCTTTTGGTGTTTATTTCTTTTTCTTTTAAATCTATTTGAGATTTTCTATCTATATATTTTTGTAAAGACTTTTGATCTTCAAATATTATTTTATTTTCTTCAAATTCCTTTTCAGCTATTGCTAAATCTTCATTCTTTAACTTTTCCATTTTTTTAGATTGTAAAAGTTCTTCTATAGTCTCTTCATATAGTTCTTCTGTAATTCCCTCATGTTGACTAAGTTTTCCATTTAAACTAGTTATCTTTTCTTTAGCTTCATTTCTTCTTGCTTTTACTTTATTAGAAAGTTTTTCACCATATTTTTCAAGGTTAAATATTCTCTCTAACATTTTTCTTCTATCTCTATCTTGTAATTTTAAAAACTCACTAAATTTACCTTGAGGTAAAACTACAGATCTTGTAAAGTCATCAGAAGTTAATCCTATAATATCTTGAATTTTACTTTTTACTTCTCCCACTTTGTCAGCTAGTACATCTACACCACCGCTATCTTTTATTTCACCTAAAAGTACTCGAGAAGTTTTCGTTCCTCCAGTTGCACTATTTTTTATGGTTCTCTCAACAAAGTATCTTTTTCTATTATTTTTACTTCCTATTTCAAACTCATACTTTACAATCGCCTTATCACAGCTAGAATTAATATAATCTGTAGTATCTCTAGAAATATCCCCATATAAGGCTATAGTTATGGCATCTAATATGGTAGATTTTCCACTTCCTGTATTACCAAAAATACCAAATAAACCCCTTGAGGTTAGTTTTTCAAAATCTATAGTTTGTTTATCAGTATAACTATTTAGCCCCATTAACTCCAGTTTAATTGGTTTCATCGTTTTCACCTTCTTCACTTACTATGTTTAAGAATAAGTCCATGAGTTCGCCTCTTGGTTCACATTTTTCCTTAAATTTATAAAAATCATTAAATAATTGAGCCATAGATTTTTCCTTTAAATCAATTTCTTCTTCATCATAATCAGATGTAATAATTGGCTTTATTTCAATAATATCCTTTAGATATCCCTTCATTTTCTTTATATTTTCTTGACTTATAACTTCATCTGTTTTTATCTCAAAATAAGACCATATATCTCTATCTTTATTTTCTTCACATACTTTTAAGGCCTCTTCTATGCCATTACATTTAAAAACCTCGATAGGTTTATAATTATTAAAGTATATTGTTTCAATTACAGGTTCTTCTTTCGCATGTATTTCTACTATATTTGCTCCCTTAGCATAAATTCTCTCTTTTACACTATATTGTAATGGTGATCCCGAATAGTAAACATTAAGCCTTTCAGATGCCTTTTGTGGTTTATGTAAATGACCTAAGGCTGTATATTGAGCATTTTGTGGTAAATCACGTTTATCAACTACAAGGCTTCCTCCCAGTTGTATTTGTCTTTCTGAATCAGATGGATCCCCTCCACATACAAATAAATGAGATACTGCTATATTAATACTATCTTCTTCAAAATTTTCTTCTAATTTTCTAAATATATCTCCTATTTTATTAGAATAAGTTCTTTGTAATTCTTCTTCACTTTCCACATCTTTGATAGCATCGTTTAATCTTTTTTCACTAGGATAAGGTAGTGTAATTACAGTTACTTTTTCTCCTTTGATGTCTAATTTTAAACATCCCTCACTGGCTTTCACAATCTCATAACCTTTATATTTTTCCTCAGTTGCGCTACTTAGTGGATAACCTAGAATTATGATTCCTTGCTCTTTTGCAAGAGGTGATACAGCAGTTAATCTTTCTGGATTATCATGATTACCTGCTATAATTAATACACATCTATTTCCATCATCGGCTAATCTACAAACTGTTTTATAAAATAAAGTTTCTGCTCCAGCTGGAGGATTTGAAGTATCATACACATCTCCAGCAATAATAACCATGTCTATATTGTTTTCTTCAACAATTTTTACAAAATCATTGCAAAACTTTTCTTGTTCTTCTAATCTTGAATGGCCTTCTAGATTTTTACCTATATGCCAATCTGATGTATGAATAAATTTCATGGCTCCTCCTTAATTTTTATAATTTAACTTCTTCATCTATATTAAATAGATATAAATATTTTTCCTTAACTTTTTTACCCGTAAGCTTATTTAAAGCTTCTGCATATAAGTCTAATTGCTTTCTATATCTATCTATTACCTCTTGTTTATTATCTTCATCTATATAGTCCGTTTTATAGTCTACTATTACTATTTCATCATCTTCTTCAAAATATAAGTCAATGATACCTCTAAGCATTAGACTCTCTTCTTCATATGTTGCCCTATTATTTTGAATATCTTCATTATTTAGATAAATATCATTCATTTTTATCTGAGAATATATACTTTGCTCTCTTTTTATAAAGTGTGATGCTAGTGCTCTTTTACCTATATTAGATTTAAAGAATTTATATATTTTGAAAGGATTAATAACTAGTGATTGTTTTTCACTTATTATTTCCCTCTTAATTAAATCTTTAATTTGAGTTTTTATTTCATCAATTGTATTTATTCTATTTAAATCTAGAACTTCCATAACCAAATGGACTATTGTACCCCTTTCCAGTGGGTTTATTTTATTTTTTGCTTCACTTTCTTGAATAAATAATGGCCTTTTTAAAGTTACTTTCTCTTCATACAAAGGCTTTGAATAGTCTTCCTCATGTGTACTTTGCATTTTTTTTATTTCTGATACAGATATACTCGCCGAAACTTTTACACTTTCTTCATAAGGATAAGCATAGTTTAATTTTTCACTTATCTTTGAACTATGATCAGCATCAACACTTTTTTCTTCCATTTCCTTCAACAAAGATTCTATATTAGTTTCTTCTTCTTTTTCTTCCACTATTACATCATCTCTTTCCCAAGTATCTAATGACCACTTGGAATCATGGTTAGATTGTAATAATACATCTATGTCATAAGCCTTCCTTATTTCTTTAAAGTCCTTATGCTTTAATACAGAAGGCATAATCCAATCTAAATAGTTTTTAGCCTTTAGCACATCATATTGGGAAACAGGATTATCTCCGTCTAAACTTTTCCCCCATTTATGAAGTGCTCCTGGAATATCTTTTACAGCTCCCGTTAGTATAAGTTTTTCTTTAGCTCTTGTTAAGGCAACATACAAAATTCTCATTTCTTCCGAAAGATTTTCCAAATTCATTTTATATTTTAATGCTTCTTTTGCAATACTTGGATAAGATATTCGTCTGTCTATGTCTACAAGTTGTGGGCCAAAACCTAATTCATAGTGATATAACATGTCCTTTTTAAAGTCCATAGTATTGAAATTTTTACTCATGGCAGAGCAAAACACTATTGGGAACTCTAGACCTTTACTTTTATGTATGGACATTATTCTCACTACATTGGCATTTTCTCCAAGAGTTTTCGCACTTCCCATATCTGAATTAGATTTTTTAATTTTATCTATAAAGTTTATAAAGTTGAAAATACCCTTAAAGCTAGTTTCTTCAAATTGTTTTGCTCTTTCAAATAAAATCTTTAAGTTAGCTTGTCTTTGACTTCCACTAGGAAGTGCTCCAACATAAGCATAGTAGCCACTTTTCATGTATAAGTGCCATAAAAATTCATCCGTACTCATATATAAAGATTTTTCCTTATATTCTTTTAACTCACTTAAGAAACTTCTACATTTTTCTCTTATTTCCTTCTTTTGCTCTTCTTCACCTTCACTTATTAATCTCATACATTCATAAAGATTAGTGTTATTGTTTTCTAATCTGATATCTATAAAATCTTCTGGTGTAAATGATGTACAAGGAAGTATTGGTGATTTTAAAACAGATAATAGTGGAATATCTTGCATCGGATTATCTATTATTCTTAAAAACGACATTACAGTTTTAATTTCAATAGTATCAAAATACCCCATACCTGTATCTGCATAAGTAGGTATACCCATGTTTATCAATTCATCAGCAAATACAGGTGCCCATGCAGATGTAGCTCTAAGTAATATTACTATATCTTTGAAATCCACTACTCTATAATCATCTAGCTTTTTATCATAAACTTTATATGTATTTCCTTCTTCATCTGGTGCCATTAAATTTTTTATAATTTTCCCAACCATACGAGCTTCCAATTGTATGTTATCTAATTCTTCTTCTGGTTGTTCTTCATCATTTTGATTTTCTTCTATAGTTTTTTGAGCTTTCTCCATTAGATGAATTTCTGTAGGTCCCCCCACAATTACTTTTTCTTCTAGATTTTCTTTAAAAGAAGCTCCCAGATTTAATGCTTCATCCTTTGTATATTCAATTTCACCTATATTTTTACTCATTATATTTCCAAAAACATAGTTACAACTGTCTATAACCTCTTTTCTACTCCTAAAGTTTTTATAAAGCATTATTTTTCTATTTTTTTCGCCCTTTTCTGTACCATAAGTAGCGTACTTGTCTAAGAATATTTCTGGCTTTGCTTGTCTAAATCTGTAAATACTTTGCTTAACATCTCCAACCATAAATCTATTTGGAGTTTCAATTTTCGCTATTGTTGAAAGTAAAACTTCTTGTACAAAGTTGGAGTCCTGATACTCATCTATAAATATCTCATAAAATTTTTCTCTGTACTCTAATGCTACATCACTTGCATTAATATTTCCATTTTCATCTTCTTTTGTTAAGATAGCTAGTGCAAAATGTTCTATATCGTTGAAGTCAATTATACCCTTTTCTCTTTTTCTTTCACTGTATAAATCAATAAATCTTTTAAGTATTTTACTTAAAGAATTTACTATTGGATATAGCATTTCTATTTCTTTATTTAAAGCCGGCACATTTTTATTAAAAATAGAGCTTTGTATAGACTCTAAAGATTTTTTAGCATCATCTCTTATTTTTTTTGCTTTATCTTTTGCATCCTTTATATATTCTTCTGCTCCTTTAGGAATTCTTTTTACTCCTTTTGCATAGTTTTCAAATTCTAAAGTTATGGCTGCTCTATATGCATCTTCCCAACTTTCATCACAACTATCTAATAAATTTTTTATCATTTTATATTCTATTTTTAATTTATCGGCAAAAGTTTCTAATTCTTCAATTCCATCTACCATTTCTAAAGCTTTATCAAAATTATTTACTATACCATTAACTTGTATTTTTATAGTGTCTAAAATAATTTTTGCCCATTTTGATGTGGAAAAATCAAAGTCATCATCTATATTAAAATCATTCACGCTATCTTCTAACCATTTCATTGGATAAGGTGAAGACATTACAAAGGAATAAATACTAAGTACCATTTGCTGTAAGTTAGTATCTCCTCTTTTTTCACTATAGCTTTCTACCAATTTATAAAAATCATATTCTTTTTCTTCATAAAATTCTTCAAAAACTTCTTCTATGGTTTCTAGTTTTAAAATAGTACATTCCGTTTCATCTCCTATTCTAAAATTAGGGTCCAAGTCTATTTTATGGAAGTTTGATTTAATTACTTCCAAACAGAAAGAGTGTATTGTAGTTATACTTGCCTTGTTTAACAACACCAACTGATTTTGTAAATGGCTATCTTCCGGATTTTTCTCCAATGCCTTACCAATAGCATCTCCTATTCTCTCTCTCATTTCCGCTGCTGCTGCATTGGTGAAGGTAACTACTAGTAAGCTATCTATATCTACAGGTTTTTCTTTATTTGTTATTATTTGTATTATTCTCTCAACTAGTACTGCTGTTTTTCCAGAACCAGCAGCAGCTGCTACTAGCAAATTACATTCTCTACTGTCTATTACTTCTTGCTGTTCTTTCGTCCATTTTGGTGAGCTCACTATTTCTTAACCTCCTTCTCCATTAGTTTTATTACCTCTTCATCGCTTTTATCATTAAGAATAGTATAAATATTTCCTTTTATTGAAGTATCAAATTGGCAGATTGATGAATACGTACAGAAATCACAAGATGTTCCATTTTTATTTTTGCACGGAATTATACTTATATCTCCTCCTACCATTCTTTCACAAAGCTCTTTTACTTCATACTTTACATACTCTCTTAAAATATCAAATTCTGACTCTGTAACACCTTTAGTATATCTACCTATATTTCCATTTTTATCGAAATTAGCAGGTATAATTAAAGAAGTTTTTCTCTCTCCTTCTTTAAGGGACATGTCCATTTCTCCGATAATGTCCACATCTTTTAACACTAAACCATTCATTCTAAGCTTCTTTAATATTTCTTCATTTATTACAGAGTCTTTTTGATCTTCGTTACTTCTTACAATAGGATTATCTATTCTGTTGTAAAGAATAGCGGCTGGTTTTAAGTTTGTTTTTTTATACCTATCACTATCTATAATAGCATCAAGATAAACTAATAATTGTAACTGCAATCCATAGTAAACTTCAGTTAAATTGATAGACTTATCTCCTGACTTATAATCTATAATACGAATATATTTGTTATCATCTTTTTCTAATTCATCTATTCTGTCTATCTGTCCAACTAAGGTTACTTCTTCACCATCATTTAATACTATTTTTATAGGTGGATATTTGCCATTTTTCCTAAAGCTAACTTCATAGTCCACAGGTTCAAAGTTTCCTTGTTTTATTTGCATAGAAATAATACTAATTGCAGAAACCAGCATTTTCTTTAATCTATAAGCTAAATACTTGTATCTTTCAGAAGAATTTAAGATAAATCCAGGTATTTTACTTACCATCTCATCCACAATAATGGATACTCTACTTCTTATATAATCTTCATCTATTTCATGCCAGTTTAATTTATCTTTATTTAAAGATTTAGAGAAAATATCAAGTATATTATGAATAAATGAACCTAAGTCTGGTGCTGTGAAAGAGTACTCTTTTCTTTCCTGTGCTTTTAGTCCATATTGTATAAAATAAGAGAATGGACATTGAGCATATCTTTCCAACTTTGAAATACTTAAGTTTTTATTTTCATATAATTGTTTAATTTTTTCTCTTTCTACTTTTTCCACTTGGTTTGTATAACTTAATCCACTTACTACTTTCTCCAATTTATTTTTATATTCTTCATCACCTAGGAAATATCTATATAAATCTAAATAAACTTCATTAATATCCCCTCTAATTTCAAACTCTTTAATAGCATTTATAAGCTCATTAAAAGTAGGTGCTTTTACTGTTATATTGTCTAAAGCTGATTCTGAAGAATTATCTAAGTCTTTTAACACATAACTTTTTATATTGATATTTGGGAAGATTTTTTTAAGTCTAGATACAATTATAGAAGGTCTCAGAGTTTTTCCTTCATGATCTGAGATAGGATAACTTATAGTTAAATTTTCACTTGTATAAGTTAAAGATTTATAAACTAAAAACTGTTCTTCATAAGTTTTTGTTTTGCTATCTATATCAACTTCTATACCTTTTTCACCTAAAGAGTCTCTATCCTTATCACTAAGCAAACCACTTTCTTTTGAAATCAGCGGGAAAATCCCATCTGTAGTTCCTATTAAATAAAGGTGTTTTGTATTGGAATTTTTCATTCTATCTATGGAACTTACTAAAACTTGATCCATACTTGGAGGTACAAGACCTAACTCATACTCATCAAATCCAAGACTTATAACTTTCATAAACTTATCTAAAGATATTTTTTCATCACCCATTAACTCCACCATTTGATCTAGTATATCTACTACTATCTGCCAAACTTGTGAATACTCATTAGCAATTTCCAAATCACCTTTTTGTGTAAAGTTATTAATTAAATTTTCTAAAGTTTCTTCCATATTAATATCTAATAAGAATTCATATACATAAGTACAAATTTCTCTTACTGTCTTACTTTTCTTATCAAGTTTATTTTGTAACTTTATAATTGGCTCTAATATTTGATTTTTAGTTTCATTTATTCTCTCTTTTTGTTCCAAATCAAATTCACTTTCTTCAGCCAAATAGTTTTGATTTACTTTATACTCCCATTTTTCTTCAAACCATTTTTTACCCGTGATTCCATTTTGAAGTACATAGTTTTCCATCAAACTTATATCTTCATCACTTACTCCTATAAGCCCACTTTTTAAATATCTAAACATGGTCTCATAAGAGTATCTTCTATTTCTCATTTCAAGGGCAGAAAGTATCAATACTATAATTGGGTTACTCTTAGCTTCTCTTTTAGAATCTATAAAGTTTGGTATTTCATACTCTTTGAAAATTGAACGTACTAAAAAGTCATATCTATTTAAATCTCTAGTTGCCACAGTTATATCTTTGTATCTTACTTTTTTCTCTCTAACTAGATGGACAATATCTTTTGCAACTTGCTCAACCTCATCATATAAATTATTAAATTCTTTAATTTTTATATATTTAGTTTCTTTTTCATATTTTCTATATGGATATGCATGATAAAAAGCTTCTAAATGCTGTAGTTCTTCATTTCCTTTAAATCTTTTTACATTTTCAGCATTCAAATTTATATTAGTATGTATTTTTACTCCTTCTTCTGATGCCATTTTATATAACTTTTCATATGTATACTTCGTTCTTGAAAATGCATCATTTTTTGAGTATGTAAATTGAGTTAAAGAGTCTATGGTTAAAGAAACATAAACCTCCTTAGCTTGTTTTAATAATTCTTTTATAATTCCATACTGATTAGGTGTAAAACCAGTAAATTCATCTATATAAATGTATGAATCTTTAAAGTAATCACATATCTGTAGCTTTTCCCCTAAAGATGTTAACAAATCTTGAGAATCCACATAATTTTCGTGTAGATTTTTCTCAAATTCTCCATAAATCTTAGCAATATCCATTAATTTATACCTTAATGTTTCATTCTCCATTTCACCTGCTATATTTTCTAACATATCTGGTGATACATTATATTGCTTTAATTCTGATATCATATCTGTTATAGAACCTACAAAACCAGATTGTGTTGATGATCTGCCATAAACTTTTAATTCACTACTAATTTTGTCTATGGATTTATATATAATCATAGCCTTACCACTTGAGTTAATATTTATATCAGTAAGGCCCCCTACCTTTGAAAATACTATACTACTCATAGTTTTAAAACTAAGTACTCTACTTCTTAAATACTTGTCCTTTTCTTCTCCTTGGAAAAGTTTTGACATATTTTTTTCCATCTCAAATGAGTATTGTTCTGGAACTAAAAGAATTACAGGACTTGTTTCATTATCTTGCACTCTTTGTTTTATTTCATTTAGCATAAAGGTTGTCTTTCCTATACCTCCCTTGCCTAATACAAATCTAAGGCCCATAAATGTCTTCCTCCAAAATTTCATAATTTACATTTTCACTGTTACAAAGCTTATTAAACTCACAATATTTACAGTGATTTAAATTTTTATTTATATTATCTTCATTATAAAAATCCGTATTTTCTATATTATTGATATTATTTAAAATTTTCATTTTATTTTCTTCATGAAGTTTTTCATTATAATTTATTGTAATTGGTTTATTATCTAAAGCTGGCTGATAATAATTCATGCTTATATTTTCAATTTTATAATCACTGTAGAAATTCTTTCTTATTATTTCTTCAGCTAAAAACATATACACTGTACTTTGCATTCTATTAAGTGCATTTTTATATGTAATTTCTTGATTTTCTGTTTTCCAATCCCAAAGATTTATTTTATCCTTCTCTATTATAACTAAGTCAACCTTTGCCACAATATTTCTACCATTTAAATTTAGATTCATTTCGTATTCCGGTAAATATATATTTTCTTCTTCAATTGGTAGTATATCTTTTATTTTACTTATCCATTTATTGAAGTTTTTATCTTCAATTTTTCCTAAAGGAATATTACAAAAGTATCTTTCACATAATAAGTGAAAATCTCGCCCATACTTTAAGCTATCATAATACTCTCTACTTCCTAAGTCATCATATTTCCAGTTTATATTATCTATATACTTATATTTAAACTTAAAAGGACATGATTTATAAGTATTTAGTGAGTTTTGACTATATACAAAATATTTTAATTTTTTATCCATTTAATCATTCTCCTTTTTTATCTATAACACTTTTTAATATATTTAAATACATAGATGGATTTTGCTTTTTCTTATCTGTAACAGAATTTTTCGCACTTGCAGACAATATCAGCATTTCTTTTGCTCTTGTTATTCCCACATATAATAGCCTTATTTTTTCTTTGATCAAACTTTCTTTAATTTCTTTTGCATAATTTTTAGTTACCTCGCCCTTTAAAAGAAAATCTATTTCAGCTTTTATATTTGATTCTGGATTTTTATATTTTTCTTTAAGATACCATTTATCACATTGAAATTTTTGATAAATATTGTCCGGGAAATTAAACTCCGTCATTCCCAATAAAAATACACAATCCCACTCTAATCCCTTAGATTTATGATAATTGCACACAGTTATACTTCCAGGTAGTGGCTCGTATCCATTTATTTCACTAACAATTTCTATTATATAGTTAAAAACTCTATTTTTCCTATCGCTTAGCAAGTTATATATTTGTTGAAGGTTAATATTATTGTTTTCTGCAACTAAATATTTTACATAAAAACCTAAATAATCTACTATAGCTTTTTCTTCTTTTTCTATTATCATGCTGTCTCCTATGAAAAGAATCAGCTTATCGATTCTAGTTAGAGGATATTCTATTATATTTTTCAAATTATATAGCCCATATAAAAAACTTTGATATAAATCACTATCTATGTCTATTATTAATTCTTTAGAGCATTCTTTATCATATAATAAATCTTCCACACTTAGTTTTTCTTCTCTTAATAATTGTAAAAAATCTTTTTTTCCTTCTTTATTATCTGTTTTTATATAAACTTTATCTAATACTTCTATTAATTTTTCTTTTTCATCGCAATTTAGTATAAAATCTAATATTAAAGCAATATTATCTATTACTCTTCTTTTTCTAAGAGAGTTTGGGCCTAATTCTTCAAACTCTAAATCTTCTTTTATTAGTTCTTTTGCAACTAAATTAACATGGTCATTGTATGGTACTAATATACCTATACTTTTGTCGGGATATTTTTTATTAATATTTCTCACAAATTTTACTGTTTGCTCTATTTCCTTATCAAAAGTCTCATAATATTTATAATTAATTTGATATTTGTCTGGTTGTGGATTCTCTTTGTACCCTCTATTTTTAGGTACAGTTTTAATATCCATTTCTTCCAAAGCATCTCTACATTCCGGTTGTAAATTTTGTGTAACATATCTAACGAGCTCATTTGCAAGGTTTATCACATCTTTTGAACTTCTATTGGACATGTCCATTCTATAACAGTAATCACTCTTTTCTATAAATTCTTTAAAGAACTTCGGATCTGATGAAGAAAATGTTCCTGTTATACTTTGATTTATATCCCCAACTCTTACAAGATTATTATGTTGTTCACAAATAAGTCCAATTATCTTTCCTTGTATCTCATTGGAATCCTGGCATTCATCTTCAAATACATATTGATATTTATTTTGATATTTTGTTTTTAAATCTGAATCATTACTTAAAGCCTTATAAGCTAAAATAAGCATATCATCATAATCAAGTAATCCATTGGCCTTTAGCTTTTTTTCATACTCTGTATAAATAGGAAGAATTATTTTCAAAATTCCTTTACGGTTTTCTCTCATATATTCATCCAGCTTTTGTGGTGTAATATCCTTATACTTAAGTTCACTTATGGTATTTTGAACTAAATCATAAAACCCGTTCTCCCAAGCATCCAGTTGTCTATCCGCCCACATGGGGTCTTTTTGTTCTTTCAAGAAAAATCTAAAAGCTTTTTCTCCACCATTTAACTTAAAGTTATTTATACAATCTCCAAGAATCATGGTCTTTTGTAAATCATCAGCTATATTAAAATCCTCATTTAACATAACAATCTCTGGCTTTTCTTTTATAATTTTTACAGCTAAAGAATGTATTGTCATAACTTCATAAGAGTTTTTATCTCCTATATTTTTTTCTTCGAGAATTTTCTTTATCCTAACTTTAAAGTTGTTCACCGCACTATTCATATAAGTTAAGATAAGTATCTTCCCCTTATTTTGTTTCTTTTCTTCCAAAAGCTTTGCTACTAAATTTGTAACTATAAAAGTTTTGCCAGCTCCTGGCACTGCAGGAACTGCCATTTTTCCACCTTCATATTGAATTATAGGAAGCTGGTCCTCTCTGTAATTTATCTTACTCATTAGTTATTTCTCCTTTATCTAAAAGCTTTAATAAAAGTCCATATAACATACTCTCCTGCATAAAACCATTTACACTATATTCACTTTTAAAAGCATATACTTCTTCACTGTTAAGTAACAAATTATAAATCAAGTTGTATAGATAGTATCTTTTATTTTTATCTTCCATTTCGTCACTATATATTAGCTTTTCATCAAAGGATTTTCTAAGTACTAATGGGTTAGCAATGTCCTTTTCTATTTTCATATTCCAAGCATTACTTCCCACATCTAACCATAACTGTATTTTTCTATTTATATTTGCACTTATATAAGTATACGGTGTTGTAATAATCACTTTATTGCTACTTTTCATATCTTCTATATCTGCAGACATATAATAATCACTTATATTATCTTTTAAGCATTTTACAAATACTTCATACTTTTCTTTTTCATCCATATTTAGTTCTTCTAGTATTTCACTAAAAATATCACCTTGCTTAATCATATCTTTACATAAATCCACATTTTTCTTTCCATCTTTCAAGTTAAGCATTTTCTCTATATAAAATTGTAATAAGAACTCACTTATTCTCAAATTCTCTTTTTCTTTGTCTTTAATGAATTCAATTAAACTCTTATATTCTTCATTATCATGTCTATGATTAAATATTTTTATAGCTCTTATCTTATTTATGTCAAATAATATTTCTATAAAGTTTATGTACTCTTCTTCTTTTATTAAATATTGTAAATTATAAAAAATACAAGTTGCCACAACTAAGACATTAGCATAAGGATAATCAACAATTTTATTATCTAATTTAGTGTTGGTTACTGCAATTTTGTTGGATTTTAGCTTATTACATATTTTATAGTCTAAAATAGAGTTATTTATAGGCGAAATTATTGCGATATCTTTTAAATTTTTTCCTTCTCTCATCAATTGTAAAAGTTTTTCTACTACACCATCTATCATTTCATCATATAAATGATATTCATCTTTTAACTCTATACTTTTCTTTTCCTTATATAAAGATTTAATACTTATTATTCCCAAATCATGCACATCTTCTTTAAAAAACTCGTTTATTATATTTTCTTCTATATAAGCCATATCAACATTTTTAAATGAAGAGTAATCTTTACTTCTATCATAAAAAACATATCCATCTTCTACTATATTTAAAAACTCTAATATTAAATTACTCTCACTAACACTGGCGCTTTCCAAACTATCTACAATCAAATATCTGTACTCTTTTCTCAATCTTCTTCTATACTCCTCATTATTTAATAAAAAATTATTGTATAAGTATACAGCGATAGAATTATCAATTATCCCCTTAGACAATAAAGTATTCACGTAAAAATCTATAACTTCCTGCATTTGAGTATATGAATATCTACTTAAATCATTTCTATTTTTCTTTGAGTTATATATTTTTTCTCCTATATTATTAATATCTATGGCATTAAAGCAACTTTTGCTTAAATTATCTAATATATTTTTACATATACTTTTATTTGTACCCACTATGTCCTGAAAATAATTTTCTTCTTCTCTAGTCTTATTTATATACTCCATAATTATATATTCACTTAAACTTTGAGAAATAAAAGAAGGACTTATTTTGTTTACTTTTATTTTTTCACAATTCTCCTCTATGATAGGCCAATATTTTATCAACTCACTTTGAACAAAGTGATTATATGTAGTAATTTTTAATTCTTCACTTAAAGGAAGATTTATTTCTCTCATATAACTTAACTTAGTAATTGCACTTGGAACTAAAAAAAGTATATCTTTTGATTTATAATTATTTTCCTTTATTATA
>NZ_JANKBY010000489.1:0-1988 GCF_024621905.1 Terrisporobacter muris | reverse complement strand
TTATACCTTTTAATAAATTAATTTCAATATTATCATCTTTAAATAATAATTGATATCTATAATTTTGATTAATTTTTGAAATAGCACAAGGGCTCGGTCCTAATATAAAGTCAAAATCTTCTACTCCTCTTTCTTTTAATAAATAGATAAGAGAGTTATACATACTTTTTATATTCTTTTCAACTAGTTTCTCACTTTTTCCACTTACTACTACACTTATCATATTATTAAATGGTGCATAGCTAAAAATCTTTCTTACCTTTATTTCATCATCATAGAAACCTTCAAAATCATAATTTAAAGCTCTTCTTATTACATAATGATCTGTATCATATGTTTGAAGTATTACTTTACCTTCTTTATCACTTCTACCAGCTCTTCCAGATACTTGAGTTATCAATTGAAATGTGGCTTCAAAACTTTTAAAATCTGGAAGATTTAACATCATATCTGCTGATAAAATACCAACCAGAGTTACATCTTCAAAGTCCAAACCTTTACTAAGCATTTGAGTCCCAATTAAGATATTTGCTTCTTTGTTTTTGAACTTATTTAAAATATTATCAAGTTCACCTTTTTTAGATGTTGTATCTTTGTCCATACGAAGAACTTTTGCATTACCAAAGAGTCTTTTTATTTCTTCTTCAACTTTTTCTGTTCCTATTCCAAAAGGCTTAACATAATCACTCCCACATTCTGGACAAGTTTTAGGTATTATTTCTTCATATCCACAATAGTGGCATCGTCCAGTATTTTGGTGTTTATGATAAGTCAATGATATATCACAGTTTTTGCATGAAAAAACATACCCACACTTTCTACAAGAAACAAAATTTCCATAACCTCTTCTATTTAAAAATAATATAACTTGATTATTTTCACTCAAAGCTTCTTTAATTTCATTTTGCAAACTATAAGAAAACATACTTTTGTTACCTAGAGTCAATTCATTTTTCATATCAATTAACTCTATCTTTGGAAGTGGCTTTTTATTTGCCCTTTTTTTAATAGTAATTAAGTTGTATTCATTATTTTTTGCTCTATAATATTCTTCCACTGATGGTGTTGCAGAACCAAGAACCAAAGTAATATTTCGCTTTAAAGCCATGTATTTACCTACTTCAATAGCAGAAAACTTTGGATTTTTTTCTGATTTATAGGCACTTTCATGAAATTCGTCAATTATTACTACACCTAAACTATTGAATGGTGCAAATAAAGCTGATCTAGCGCCAATTAATATTCTTATTTTTCCATTTTTTATAGCTTTAAAAACGTCATGCTTTTCTCCTTCAGATAGTCTACTATGAAAAACTCCTACTATATCACCAAATCTATTTTTCAATCTAGATATAGTTTGAGGTGTTAGAGAAATTTCTGGAACTAAGAAAATACTATCTAAGCCTTGTTTTAAAGCATAATCTATTATTTCCATATAAACTTCTGTTTTTCCACTACCTGTTACACCATGAATCATATAAGGCTTTTTATTTTCATCAAACATTTCTGAAGTTATTTTTTTTATTGCATCTTCTTGTTCTTCATTAAGTATAATTTCTTTTTTATTTTCATCATAATATTCTTTAGGACTTCTATAATAATCTCTTATATTAAATATTATTAAGTTTTTATTTTGCAAAGAAGTTATACTTGATTTTGAAACTTTTAATAATTTAATTAAATCATTAATTTCTACTTCTTCATTATATTTTAAAAACTCGATAATTTCTCTTTGCTTATCTCCTAATCGAATTTTATTGTATGAAATATATTCTTCAATAATATTAGGCTCCATACTCAATGATACATAACAAATTTTCTTTTCATTTTTTTGACTTTTATAATTCCAAACTATATTAATTAAATTATCTTTTTTCATTTTTAATAAAAGATTCTTTATAGTAGATGAAAGCTTTAAATCCTTAGGATTACTATTTTCTTCTATTGCCTTTTCTTTTATTAATTTGTCTAATTTTATCTTAAGATCG
>NZ_JANKBY010000488.1:0-1992 GCF_024621905.1 Terrisporobacter muris | reverse complement strand
TTTTGAAAAAATATTCATGAAGTAGATACAATGTAATATAATATCTATTATTGCAATTATTATATTAAATAAAATAGGAGTAAGAAAGATGATGAGTTCAAAATTTTCTTTTGGAAAAATTAAAGATTTACCTAAAGAATCTGGATTAGCACATAAGAAGGCTATTATCTTGGAGAAGATGGGAAAGTTAGATGAAGCAATTGAATCATATAAAATCTCAGCAGAAGAAGGTAATGTAAAGTCACAATATTCATTAGGGAAAATATATTTAAGCAGAAAACAATACCATGAGGCAGAAAGATGGTATTCTATGGCATTCAAAAATGGTCATGAAAATGCTGCTTATGATTTAGGGAATATGTATTATGATTTAGAAGGATACGAGTATGCGCTATATTGGTATGAAAAAGTTGCCATGGAAGGAAATGTGAAGGCGCAAAATAATCTTGGAGTGGTTCATTATAACTTGGGTGATTATTTAAGAAGTGAAAAATGGTTAAAGATTGCAGCAGATGATAACTTGGGATCAGCATGTTTTAATTTAGGTATCTTATATCTTCATTTAGAAAAAGAAGAGGAAGCTATAGAATTTTTTAAAAAGGGTTCTGTATTACTTTCTGATGATTGTAAATACAATTTAGCTATTTTGTATAGAAAAAATGATAATGAAAAGAATGCTATTTCTATGTATAAACAATTGTATCGTTCAGCTCATGCAAAGGGATGCTATAATATGGGTCTAATCATGGAAATAAATAAGGATGAAAGTGAAGCAGAAAGATACTATTTAAAAAGCTGCAAAAGTGAATTTTCAAAAGCGCAGTATAGGTTAGCTTATTTATATGACAGACAGGATAGAAGAGAAGATGCTATTGAATATTATGAAAAGGGAATTGAACATGATAATCCATTATGTAAATTTAGATTAGCTAATTTGTGTAATAGAGAAAATGAAATAGAAAGAGCAAAGATGTATTATGATCTAGCTTCTAATGATATGGTAGAGGCTAAAAATAATTTAGCAGGATTATATTTTGAAGAAGAAAACTATGATAAAGCTATAAAAAATTACGATGAAGCTATAGTTGATGGATGTAAAGTGTCTATAGAAAATATAGGTGATTTGTATGACCAAATAGGAGATATAGAAAAAGCTATATCATATTATCAACGAAATTCTACTATTGTATCTTCTCAAATAAAATTGGGAGATATATTTAAGAGGATTGATAACATCGATGAAGCTATTGTTTGGTATGAAAAAGCATTTGAGAATAAAGATATTTATGCAGCATATGCCTTAGGGTTAATATATGAGTATCTAAAAGATTTTGAAGAGGCCAAGAAGTATTTTATCGTTGCAGTTGAAAACAATCATGTAAATAGCCGTATACACTTGGGAAGGATATATTATAATGAAGAAAATTATGAAGAAGCTAAAAGGATGTTTGATATATCTGCCAATGAAAATAATGTTTACTCACAACATATGCTAGGCTTGATATATGAAAATCATTATAATGATTACACAAATGCAAAATATTGGTATGAAAAGTCTAAGGAACAAGGATGCATTGAATCAATTTATAATTTAGGTCAACTTTCTTTAAAATTAGGTGAAATAGAGGAAAGTGAAAAATATTTTATAGAAGGTGTAAAAAAAGAAGATAAAAATTGTGAATATATGTTAGCTTATTTATACTATGAAAAAAGTAAAAATATATTCAAAGACCTTAGTGAAGCTCATTATGGAAATAGTGAAAAAATTTATAGCACTCTTTTAGAGTTAGATGTAGATAAAAATGAAAGACTGATTGCACAGTTTGAAGAAATTATGGAGGAAGAGGAAGAAGAGTACATACCTCAATATATTTTAGAAGTAAGTGAAAACTTAGAAAATGAGTTTGAAAAAATTGAATCTGAAATGAAAATAGAATATTAAAATAAAGGTGCTTAGATGAAAACTCATATAAGCACCTTTATTACTAAAAA
>NZ_JANKBY010000487.1:0-2005 GCF_024621905.1 Terrisporobacter muris | reverse complement strand
CATTTTATTTCTGGTGAGTAGTGTACTCTTGTACTCATAATAAAATAACCTCCTTTAAAATCATACATATAGTATGTTTCAAAAGAGGTTGTTTTATTTATTCCCGTGTAAAGGGTTCACTTCAAAAAATCTCTAAGGGGTTTTTATAAGTGTTTTATATTATTCAGCACTTACTGCCACTTCTTCTATTACGCCTTTATATCCATCAGGATCGTTACTATGCCATCTCCATGCATCTTCTTGATCTAAATACTCTATATTCATTTCTCCATAAGCTCTAAATTATGACTCTGTGAACCTATATTCCCTTTATGCTTCTACTCTCTCATTGTCATTAAAACTAGCATTTAACTTGTTATTTCTTTTCTTCTTAATAATAGCAAAAATCCCAGCTATAACAACAACTAAACCTATTAATAAAGTCCCCATATTAATTCCCTCTGATAAATGTAGAGAGACAGTCATCATAATCACACCTGCTATGGCATTTCCTATAAATATACCTAAAAGTGCATCTTTTATTCTCATCTTAAATATAGATGCTAAAGCAGCTCCAGACCATGACCCTGTTGTAGGAAGGGGCACACCAACAAAAATTATAAGCCCTATTATACTAGCTGCTTTTAGTTTTTTAGCCCTACCTTCAATTTTTCTATCTACCCTTCTAATAACTTTATTAAAATATTTTCTATGTCTAAAAAAATCTATAGCTTGTCTAAATAATAAAACTACTGGTACTGCCACTATGGAAGAACCTATTACACAAGTTATATATAGATAAACTGGGTTTAAGTCCATTGCTATTCCTAATGGTACTGCCCCTCTTAGCTCTATTATTGGTACCATAGATAAAATAAACAATTTAATATAATCCATTAATTATAATTCCTCTCTTTAAATATATAAATAATACCCAGGATTTTATATCTGGGTATTATTAAATCTATTCAACAGTAACTGCCACTTCTTCTAAAATGTTATCTATTTCATTTTCATTACTTTCTTTACTGTCCTTTTTAACCTTCTCTTCTTTACTTATTGTACCAGCTTTACTTTTTAAAAACTCTATAAAATCATCTCTAAGTTCAGGTCTTTTTAGCGCAAAATCAACAGTAGCTTCTAAGAAACCTAGCTTATCACCTACATCATATCTTCTTCCTTCGAAGTTGTATGCATATATAGCTTCCTTAGTAGCTAATGTTTGAAGAGCATCTGTAAGTTGGATTTCTCCACCTTTTCCTGGCTCTTGATTTTCTAATATGTTAAATATTTCTGGAGTTATTATGTATCTTCCAAGTATAGCTATATTAGATGGCGCTTCCTCTACAGATGGTTTTTCTACCATATCTTTTACTTTATATACTCTGTCTTCTATATGTTTAACATCAAGTATTCCGTACTTGTTTACATTTTCTCTATCAACTTCTTGAACTCCTAGTATAGAAGTTTTGTATTCATCATAAGCATTTATCATTTGCTTTAAACATGGAACTTCTGCATCTACTATATCATCTCCAAGTAAAACTGCAAAAGGCTCATCCCCTATGAAACTTTTTGCACAGTGAACAGCGTGTCCCAGTCCTTTTGGTTCTTTTTGTCTGATGTAGTGAATATTTACCATGTTAGATATGTTTTGAACCATATCTAGCATTTCTTTTTTGCCTTTGTTTTCAAGTTCTAATTCTAACTCTACACTACGATCAAAATGATCTTCTATGCATTTTTTGTTACGCCCTGTTACTATTAGTATTTCTTCTATGCCTGATGCTATTGCTTCTTCTATTATGTATTGTAGCGTTGGCTTGTCCACTATTGGTAACATTTCTTTTGCTTGGGCTTTTGTTGCAGGTAAGAATCTAGTCCCTAATCCTGCTGCTGGTATTATTGCTTTTCTTACTGTATTTCTTTTCATTTTCTCCCCCATAAATATCTGCTTATTATTTATATATTTTATTATAGTATACTATTATTTAAAATATATTTTTTATTAATTTCCTTTAGATCG
>NZ_JANKBY010000486.1:0-2017 GCF_024621905.1 Terrisporobacter muris | reverse complement strand
ATTGACTATCCATTAGCAGGATAGTTTATTATAGAATAAGTTAAATTGTTTTGAAAGGAGACTTTTATGGAAAATTCATTAGAAAAGAAAGTCACTCTGACTTCTTTAATAAAATATACCTTACCTACTGTGGTGATGATGATGTTTTTTTCACTATACACTATAGTAGATGGAATGTTTATATCTAAATTTGTTGGAGCAAATGCACTTTCTGCCACAAATATTGTTTATCCTGTAATAAATATATTAATAGGAATCGGGGTTATGTTTGCCACAGGAGGTAGTGCTATAGTGGCGAAAACCATGGGTGAAAATAAAAATGAAGATGCAAGAGAGTACTTCACTCTTATTACAATAAGTGCTATTATAGTTGGAGTTGTTGTTGAAATCATATGTATTATTTTTATGAAGGATATAATATATGCACTAGGCTCAACTGAGTCATTATATTATAATTGTAAAGAATATCTATTCTTTATGATAATTTTCACACCATTTATAATACTAAAACTTTATTTCGATTACTTTTTAGTAACTGCAGGTGTAGCAAACTTAGGGCTTTTAAGTTCAGTTGCTGGTGGTATTTTAAATATAGTTTTAGATTATGTGTTTATTGTTGAATTTAATATGGGTGTTAGAGGTGCTGCCTTAGCCACGTGTATAGGATATGTTGTACCAAGCTTAGTAGGTATAATTTATTTCTTCAACAAAAAGAACTTACTACACTTTGTGAAGCCTAAATTAAATATGAAAGTTATTTTAAGAAGTTGCTCAAATGGAATGTCAGAAATGGTAACGCAAATATCATCTGCACTTACAACTTTTTTATTCAATATTGTAATGATTAAATTTCTAGGAGAAGACGGAGTAGCAGCAATTACTATAATGTTGTATATACAATTTTTATTAAATGCAGCTTATTTAGGATTTACTTCTGGAGTGTCACCTAGAATAAGTTATAATTATGGAAGGCAAGATGAAAAACAGGTGGAAAACTTGTTTAAGTACAGCCTTATAATAATTTGTGTATTTGGTATAGTAACATTTTTTATGTCTAGGGCCATGTCAGAAATATTAATATCATTATTTGCTGAAAAAGGAAGTTCATTATTTGATATAAGCCATAATGGATTTATGATTTTCTCGATGGCTTTCTTAGTAGCAGGTATTAATATATTTGGTTCAGGGATGTTTACTGCTTTTTCAAATGGGAAAATATCAGCTATTCTTTCTCTTATGAGAACCTTTGTATTTTTCTTAATGGGTATATTTATATTACCTAGAATTATGGGTGTAAATGGAGTTTGGTTAGTAGTCCCTTTTGCAGAAGTTTCTACTATGATAGTTTCTTTAACCTTTATGTATAAGTATAAAAAGGCCTATTTATATGACAATGCATTTGCATTTAAAAGAAAAGTAAGTGTCAGTTAATTTTCAAAAATATATTTAGTTGATGAAGATGATATTTATAGATATGTTTATGAGAAGAGATAATATATAAAACAGGGGTGTATCAAAAATGATACGCCCCTGTTTTATATGTTAATTTAAATAAAGTAAGCTAATTAATTCCAGTTTTTCCACTCTACAACAAAGGCAATACCTGCACTAAGTAAAGCAAGGCCTATTCCTATATATACGGAAGCCCAGCAAAGGGGATTTATAAAGTGAATAGATCTAATAGTAATACCAAGACCCATCATAAATATCATTATTACATAACTTTTCACATCAAAGAATGAAAATAAACATAATTTATCTTGTTCTTTTGCAGAAATTCTATTTTTGTGTTTTTTTACTAATTTTATGAAAATAAAATTAAAAAATACATAAAAAGTTATAACAGCAACTGCTAGCGAAATAAATGGATGTATTGATGAAGTAAATAATACATCAAGCCCAAGTTTTGATACCATACCACCGGCAAATATCCAAACTAATCCTGCTATAAGTAGTAAACTTCTTTTATTACATCTAGGTGTAAATAATTCCATAATATCATCTCCAATTTTTAATT
>NZ_JANKBY010000485.1:0-2019 GCF_024621905.1 Terrisporobacter muris | reverse complement strand
TAACTTCTTCAATTTTTATATTTTTTACTATATCCTCTATTATACTAGAATTTTCATCATATTTATCCAGATTTATTTCTAGATGAATTCGAAAATCCCATTGATTATCAGAAATTAATATATCTTCACTGAAAACTTCTTTATCATCTACTTTAGTCATATATGTAGCTTTAATGGCTGGGTAAGATAAATCCATATTCATTTCATCATTTATATTCTTATCACTGTATTTTAAATCATATATTTCATTATCTTCTATGTATACTGGAAAATCAGAATACTCTTTATGTTTCATTCTTTCCACTGTAAATTTAATATCTTCATATTTATAGCTTTGTTTGTAATATCCATCAGCACTATTTTCTTCATCTATAAATTCACTTTCTGTAAAGTACTTACTTTCACTAATCATAATTAAGTTTACAGAAGGTGTATCCTTTCCTTCTTCTACAATTTCTTCCTTACTGTTTTTATTATTACACCCTACACCTAATAATAAGCATAGAAATGTAATTAAAATGGCTATCCTTTTCAAATTAACTCCTCCTTTTATTTTACATTCCATATAAGAGTAGCTATAGTAGAATTTATTTCTTCTTCAACATATCCACTATTACTTATGCCTTTTAAAAATTCACTTATTTTATTTTCCTCATCACCATTAATTGTTTTAATAGTTTTAATTTTTTTTACATATGTACTATAGGCCTTTTCTAAGGTTTCCTTGTATGACCAAGTTTTCTCTTCATAATTAATTCTTGGAGTGTAACCTTGCAGATATAACATATTAAATGCATATAAAAAGTTTAAGTTTTCTTCTTTCTGTGAAAGATTTAAAATTTTACTTAATTTATCATAAACAAAATCTTTTCTCCTTATATTACACCTTAACACACAATATTTTTTGCTAGCCTCATTCATTTTTGCAAAAGTAGATGCGCTTTGTATAGCAGGTGTCATTGATGCAAAAACCAAATCAAAATTTTTATATAAATTGGATTTATTCATATCTAATTCGTGCCAATCATCGCAAATAAAAGAAGTATTATCAATATTAAGCTTTCTTTTATTTTCATTAGCATAATCTATCATTTTAGACGATAAATCTATTCCATATATATAGCTACATTCCTGTGCTAGTGCAAGAGTATACTTTCCTCCTCCACAACCCACATCTAAAACTTTAAAATCCTTATTAATTAAATTTTCCTCTTTTAAAAGCTTTATAAATTCATCATTTTCTGAAGTTGGAATTACATAATTTCCAAAGTAATCCGCCTTTTCATCCCATAAGTTTATGTTTGCTTCTTTATCTTGATCTTTTAATCTCCATTTTAATTTTATTTCATTTATATTCATTCATTTCCCTCCCCCATATTCTCCTATATATATTGTAACAATTTATTTTCAAAAATCATAAAATACTTTATATAATTTTAAATATAAGGGGGTTAAATATGGAACTGCCAATAATAAATAATGAGATGACTAATTTCTTTTCATCTTATCGATCTGATTACCCCACTGCCATAGCTATAATTCATGGCAATAAGGATAACCCTTCCATCAGAGGAGAAGTTCTTTTTTATCAACTAGACGATGGTGTCTATATTAAGGCTTATATTATAGGTATACCAGATACCAATTCTAAGGGTGAACCTACAAAATTTCATGGATTTCACATACATGAAAGAGGAGATTGCACAATAGATAAATCTGAAGACCCATTTCCATCTGTAGGAAGTCATTTTAATCCAAATAACAACATACATCCATTTCATTCTGGTGATTTGCCACCAATTTTATCGGCTAATGGAATTGGTATATTATCTGTTTTTACAAATAGTTTTCGTGTAATTGATATACTAGAGAGATCTATTATCCTACACGAAGACCGTGATGATTTCACTTCTCAACCTTCTGGTATGTCCGGTAAAAAAATTGCTTGCGGTGTAATTTTACCTTATCATTATTAAATATTTTTTGAGTATTATTAAATAATTTTAATAATACTCTTTT
>NZ_JANKBY010000484.1:0-2023 GCF_024621905.1 Terrisporobacter muris | reverse complement strand
AAATGAAATTACGAATTATTTTGGATTGGAGTAAAAAATAATACGGAATATATTGACTTAAATTTGGAGGTAATTTAAAAAATGAAAAGTTGCAATGACATGTTATATTATGTTAATAAGAATAATTATAATGATGAAGAATTTAAAGAATTAATATCAAAGCATAAAAATATAAGATTCGTATCTTTAGTAGGAGTAGACTTAGGAGGGAATGCAACTGATGAAAAAATTCCTATAGAGTTTTTTTTAGACGATGTAGAAGGATTTTTAAAGTCAGCTATACAAACAGATGGATCTTCTGTTGAATTGTATGATATAGCAACATTAAATAATGCAAAAGTTGATTTAATGCCAGATGTTAATTCAAAATGGTATGTTGATTATAATTTAGAACATATAGATGAAGATACTAATCTTCCAATAGGAACATTAAAAATACCAGCATTTTTAATTCATGACAATAAAAAAGTTTGTTCTAGGGGAATATTACAAAAGGCTGAAAGAAACTTTAAAAAATCTTTACTTGATTTGTTTAAAGAATATCCTCATTTAATAAATAATATAGGTATAGATAGTATAGATGATATAGAGGATATACTTTTAACAGCAGCTACAGAATTAGAGTTTTGGGTAAATACACCAGAAGATAAGGCAGACTTAGAAAAATTAGCAGTATCTCAAAGCTTAAAAGAACAATATTGGAAAAGAACTCATGGAATAATAAGAACATGTCTAGAGAAATCTTTAATTAAGTTACAAAAGTTAGGTATAAGTCCAGAAATGGCTCATAAAGAAGTTGGTGGTATACAAAGTTCAATAAGCATAGAAGGTAAAACAAATCATGCTATGGAGCAATTAGAAGTATCTTGGAAGTTCGATTCACCACTTAGAGCAGCAGATAACCAATTAATAGTAAGAGAAGTAATAGAAGATATATTTACTATGAACGGATTAGAAGTAACATTTAAAGCTAAGCCAATATTCGGAGTAGCAGGAAGTGGCGGTCATGCCCATATAGGAGCAAGTGTTAAATTAAAAAATGGAAAAATTCAAAACTTATTTGCTCCAAAAGACATGAAACAAGATTATTTAAATGAAATAGGATACGGAGCTTTAATGGGATTACTTCATAACTATGAAGTGTTAAATCCAATTGTAACTTGTACAAATGATGGATTTGAAAGATTGGTACCAGGCTTCGAAGCCCCTGTTTGTATAGTAACGTCTCTTGGTCATACTTATGAGGTTCCCTCAAGAAATAGATCTGTACTTGTAGGCCTTGTAAGAGATGCTAAAAATCCAAAATCTTTGAGATTTGAACTTAGATCACCAAACCCTCTTTCAAATGCTTATTTAGTAATAGCAGGATGTTATCAAACTATGTTAGATGGGATTATAGCTACTGCTAAAAGTAAGTTAACAACTAAAGAGCTAGAAAAAGAAATATCTAAGGACTTAGGAGAAGAAAGTTTCTATTTAGAAAAAGATAGAGTATACAGAGATGAAAATGATGTATTTGAATATTATAATGAAGAAGAAAGAAATGTAAGATTTGGTGAACCACCTGCAACAGTATATGAAAATATGAGAAACTTCAAAAAGTATGAAGAGAAGCTTAAATCATTAAAAAATGGAAATGTATTTTCAGACAGTATAATTAACTCTTTTAGAACAGGTGCTATAGATAAGTGGAAGAAAGAATTAAGATTTAGAATTATACATGATCATATGGATAGATTAAGAAGCTATGTAAAGTTACATACGAAAGAAAATATGGATGCTTTAGATGAAGTAAATTGGAATGCAATTACAGAGCTAAAAACAAAAGTAATGAAAGATACTTTAACAAATAAATGCTTATTTACAAAGATTATTGAAGCTATAGAAAATAAAGATTACGAGACAGTATCAAACCTTCAAAAGGAACTTAGCCATGATATGAAGAAACTTCAATCCTTATATATAGATTATGCTAAAAATATATTTTAATATAAGTTTTATTATTGTTAAAAATACTGTGGAT
>NZ_JANKBY010000483.1:0-2035 GCF_024621905.1 Terrisporobacter muris | reverse complement strand
AATTAATTAAAATAAAAAAATCCTTGCTTTACCGATCAAGCAAGGATTCCAAAATATATTATAAAAAGGGGTTTATTAGGGAATATATTTTTTGGGGAGTAATCAGTTATTGGGGAAATAACTGTATATTTATAATAACAAAATTCGACAAACTTTGCAAGAATAATTTTATAATTTATTTAAAAATTTTAAAAGAGTATAAATTGAAAGATCAAATTTATACTCTTTTTTTACATATAAGAAAATTACATTGCTCTCAAATCTGGGAAGAACTCATGAAGCTAAGTAATACCAACAAATATTGAGATATAAAAAAGTTGTTTTTAAGTAACTAAGTTGTATGAAGTGGTAACGAGGATATATCGTTGACTATATGCTTCTCAATTTTGGCCATATGAGCGAAGCGAATTTCGTATTATCTCTACTTTTTCTCTGTACATCAAATCTCTACTATTAATCATCTAACTTATTTATTATTTAGAATATATTTTAAAAAAAATATAAAACTAAACTAAGGAGGAAGTACAAAAATGACACAAATAGAAAATCACCATATGGAAAATAAAAAAGAATCTAAATCTACAATAGCCGTATCTAGAAAGGAAATTAAGTATTTAGTATCCCTTAAGGATAGATTATATTTATTAAGTTGCTTAGATAAATTATTAACACCAGATGCTTATGGTGGGTATAATGGATATTCAGTTAGAAGTTTATATTTTGATAGTATATCAAATATTGATTATATAGAAAAAGTAACTAAAGCATATGAAAGAAAGAGAATTAGACTTAGAATTTATACAACTAAGGACACAACTGTAAAATTTGAAATTAAAAGAAAATATTATGGAAGGCAGCTAAAAGAAACTATAAAAATAACTAAAGAAGATGCCATAGAAATTATAAATGGGAATTATGAAGTGTTATTAAAATATGATACAGATATTTCTGAGTATGCTTATAATTTAATGACTACAAATCATTACAGACCAGTTTCACTTGTTGAATATGATAGACGTGCATATACTCATAAGTGTTTTAATACCAGAATAACACTAGATAATAACTTAAGGTACACAGATTTTGATTATGATTTGTTTAGTGATAATGTGAATTTTAAACAAGCACTAGACAAAGATAAAACTATACTAGAAGTTAAATATGATAGATTTTTGTTTGCACAAATCCAAGATATATTATCAAACTGTGATTTATTAGGAAAACCACCAAGTAAATATGAAACATCAAGGCAATTATTAAAACAATATTATTATTAAATAAAGGAAGGTTAATATGGGTGAATTAATAAATTTAGAAACAGTATTAGAAAATAGTTTGCAAGTTATAAGTCTGAAAGAAATATTAGTAATATTATCTTTCTCAATGATATTATCAGTAATATTATGTACAACATATAAGTTTTCAAATACAACATTGACATATAATAAAAAATTCAGTGTAACACTGGCTATGGTGGCGTTTTTATCAACAGTATTTATGCTTATTATAAAAACTAATTTGATGTTGTCTGTAGGGATGCTAGGTGCACTATCTATAGTAAGATTCAGAACAAATATAAAAGATACTAGAGATGCAGGATATATATTTTGGGCATTATGTATAGGAATAACATCTGCAACAAATAATTATACTACTGGAATAATAAGTTCAGTTATAATGTCTATATTAATGTTAGTGACAAGCAAAGAACCAAAAAACAGTGAATCATTACTACTAGTTGTTAGAGGAGAAAATACAGATATAAAATTGATACAAGATATAGTAAATGAAGCAAAAGGAACTAGTAAAATCAAAGCAAAAAATATATTGAGTGATTCATTTGAGTTGGTATACGAGCTAAAAATAGCAAAAGATGAGGATAATAAAATTATAGAAAGTTTACGTTCCTTAGATGGAATAGACAGTGTTAATATATTAGCACCAAATTCAGAAGTTATATAAAAAGAGCCAAGGGCTCTTTTTTTTATGTAAAATAAAGTTAAATATATGACTTTTATGTAGACATACATAAATT
>NZ_JANKBY010000482.1:0-2041 GCF_024621905.1 Terrisporobacter muris | reverse complement strand
AAAAGTTTATATAATTTGTTTCGTAAGTTTAATAAAACTAAATTATAAAATTAGAAATAATAACTATTTTATTGATGGAAGGAGGCTGAAGTATGATTGCAGAAAATTATAATATTGAATTAAGTGAAGAAGATTTACCTTTATTGCATGGATTAAAAGATTACTCAAATAGATCTATAGCTTGTTTTGATGTTCCAGGTCATGTGAAAAATAAGGGTGTTAAAGTGCTAAATGAATTTTTAGGAGATAATATTATGAAAATGGATATAAACTCATCTCCATATATGGATAATGTATCTAAGCCAAATGGAATTATAAAAAAAGCTCAAGAATTATTAGCTGAAGCTTATGGATGTGATAAAGCTTTTTTTGTAACAAATGGAACAACGCAGGCAATTCATACGATGATTTTAAGCATAATAAATCCTAATGAAAAAATACTTCTACCAAGGAATATACATAAATCAGTTATTAATGCACTAATACTTAGTGGTGGTAATCCAGTGTATATTCAACCTGAATTTGATGAAGAGCTAGGTATAAGTTTGAATGTAAGTTACCAAAGTGTGAAAAAAGAGTTAAAAAAAATAGAGATATAAAAGCGATATTTTTATTAAATCCAACATATTATGGAGCTTGCTGTGATTTAGAAAAGATAATAAGTTTATGTAGAAAGCATTCAGTATTAGTTCTAGTAGATGAAGCTCATGGAGCACATTTTACATTTCATGATGACTTACCACCCTCAGCAATGAAATTAAAAGCGGATATGTCAGCTGTAAGTATGCATAAAACAGGAGGAGCTTTAACGCAAGCATCTGCTTTGCTTATTAATGAAAAAAATATTGATTTTAAAAAAGTTAGCCAAACTCTAAATATGTTACAGTCTACATCTGCATCCTATTTACTAATGTCAAGCATCGATGGAGCTAGATATAATTTGGTTGTAAATGGCAAACAACAATTATCAAAAGCTTTGAATCTTTCTAAGTATGCTAAATATAAGCTTAATAAAATACCTGGAATAAAGGTTATTAATCATAGTAATTATAGCAAAGATAAGTTCAAATTTTTGGATGAAACAAAGTTATGCATAAATGTTAATGGATTAAATATAACGGGATTTGAAGTTTATGATATATTATATCAAGATTTTGATATACAGGTAGAGTTGGGGGATTTATATAATATACTAGCACTAATATCTTTAGGAACTACTAAAAATGATGTTGATAGGCTTATAAACGCTTTAGAAATTATTTCTAAAAGAAATAAAAATAAATGTATATTAAACAATTATTCTTTAAAACAAATAAATCCTATTATAGAAAAGAACCCAAGAGATGCTTACTACAGTGAAAAGGAAAGTATAGAGATTGAAAATTCTGTTGATAGAATATGCGGAGAAAATATTATGGCATATCCCCCAGGGATTCCTATAATATCGCCAGGAGAAATAATAACTAGAGAAATTCTAGAGTATATAAAGGTTCTTAAAAAGAGTAATGCACATTTAACGGACATGCTTGATAAAGAACTAAATACAATTTTGGTAATAAAAGAAAAATAGAACAAAGGAAGTGAATAATATGAAATTTGAAACATTAGGACGTCATATATTAGTAGAATATTATAACTGCAATGAGAAGATGTTATCAAATCCAAAACTTATAGAAGAGTATATGAACAATTCAGCATTAAATGCAAAGGCAACAATAGTTGATTCGGTTTTCCATCATTTTAATCCATGGGGGGTATCAGGTGCAGTAATAATAGCTGAATCGCATTTAACAATACACACATGGCCAGAGTATGGGTATGCAGCAGCGGATTTCTTTACATGTGGAGATATTGATCCATGGAAAAGCTTTGAATTATTAGAAGAATTATTAGAAGCTGAAAGAAGTGAATCAACAGAAATACCAAGAGGATTGACAAGTAAAATACAAAAATTTGCAAAAAAAGATTTAGGTAAAATTAGTCATAAGCCAGAAGCTATATAAGCAAATTAATACCTAAATATAAAATAAAAATATAAAAT
>NZ_JANKBY010000481.1:0-2043 GCF_024621905.1 Terrisporobacter muris | reverse complement strand
CATACTTAATTATATATTCTTTTGTTTCATCATATCCATTATCTAAATCTATATATAAATTTATATCTGATTTAGATAATTTTATATTAGTATCATCCAATTGAACCTCTACATTTATACTATCAGGTATATTCAAGTCAGATATCTTTATTTCCTGTGTATTATTTCTAAGTTCTATATCAGAATTACTATATACTAATCTTTGAATTAAACTTTCCTTATCCTTTGGTTTAACTACTGAAGTGGTTTCATCTGTAGTTACACCTTCTGGAATAATTAAATTTACTTTTTTAGATACACCTATAGAAGTTGAGTCTATTTTTTGAGTATTAATATAATTAATTTTATCTAATACTTCATTTTTACCTTTTATAGTTATTACTTGTGGTGTCACTTCATATGCCTTTATATCTGCATTTTCATCTTTTAACTGTATATTTATAGGAACTTGCTTTTCTGCTAAAAAAGTAACCTCAGCATTCATAGTTTTCACATCTAAATTAACTCCATTAACTTCTTTTCCTTCTATATCTACAGGTATTAATTTTACCCTTTGAGTTAATTTATCCTTATCCTTACTATCTACATGTACAGTAGCCTTTATGTAGTCTACTTGTTCTATTAAAACCCTTGGTCCTGATATATTTACTGAACTTTGTTGCAATGTTACAGTGTCCACATCATCCTTATAATCTCCAATTATTTCGGGACTAATATTTCTTTCTTGATGCATAAGCTTTTCTAATTTAACAACTATAAAATCTGATTTAAATTCATATGATACTTGTTTTGTTGTATTAACTTTTAAATAAAGATAATTTTTTCCTTCTATTGGATTGTTTATAGATCCATATATATGTATATCATCTTCGCTTAATTTTTGTAAATCAGATAGTTTCCCTGTTATATAAATATCAGCCACTAATTCTGATTCTGGATATACCACTAAGTCATCATCTTGTAGCTCTTCTGTATTTGTTACAGTAACAGGTATATTTTCAAAAAGTTTTGTATCTTCGGGATCCACTATCGCCATGACATACATCCACAATACCATAGCACTAAGTAGAGATATTAGTTTTATCCTGGTATTTCTTTTTAAATTATTTTTCATTTAAATATCCCACCTTTAAAGAAACTTTTATCTTCTGTTGTTGTTTTATTTAAATTTTTCTTTAAAATATTTGCCATTCTTTCTTTTGCAATATCCCTATATAATTTTCCTGACTTAGCTATAGAAACTTCTCCTGTTTCTTCAGATACTATTAAAGTAATACAATCAGAAACTTCACTTATTCCTACACCAGCCCTATGCCTAGTTCCTAAGTCCTTTGTCAAATCTTTACTTTGGCTTAAAGGTAAGAAACACGCTGCTGCTTTTACTTTGTTATCTCTAATTACCACTGCACCATCATGTAGAGGTGTATTTGGAATAAATATATTTATTAATAATTGTCTTGAAACATCACCATCAATTATAGTTCCAGTCCCTATTATATCTGATATTTTTGTTTCTCTTTCTAATATAATAAGAGCTCCTATTTTTTGTCTTGATAAAGAATATAATGTTTCTACAATTTCATCTATTGTTTTATCTAATTTTTTGCTTTCAGCATTTTCTCCACTCTTCCCAAGTAAATTGAAATTTGCTCTTCCTAAATGTTCAAAGCCTGCTCTAAGTTCAGGTTGGAATATTATACAAACAGCTATAACACCAACATTAAGTGCATTTACTAGTATCCAGTAAAGTGTATGTAATTTAAATACAGAGCTTAGCTGAGTAGCTAATAGTAAAACTACTATTCCTTTAAAAACTTGTTCCGCTCTCGTATCTTTTATAAACATAAAAATTTTATAGAATATGTAAGCTACAATTAATATATCTACAATATCATATATACTCATTCTTAATATTATATCAATAAAACCATTTAAAAAAGAATTTATATCGGACATATTTTATCCTCCTGTTCAATAGTTTCTTAACCTTTTACACTATGTATTATACTATAATAATACAACTATATACAAACTATCTTCTTT
>NZ_JANKBY010000480.1:0-2050 GCF_024621905.1 Terrisporobacter muris | reverse complement strand
TTTATTACATTATTGTCATGTGTAATATAATTCTATTCTAAATATATTCATATTATTTTTTTCTTTTTATGAAAATTGAAGTTTTCCATATTTCTCTTGCATTCCTTCACATAACATGCTATTTTCTAATTATAAGAATTATTACAATAATTCCATTAAAAGGGGGTCTTTAAATGTTAGATTGGAATCCAGATCTTTATTTAAAATTTGAAAAAGAAAGAACACTACCAGCTAAGGACTTAATATCAAGAATAGACGTAGTAAATCCGAAAAAAATACTTGATGTTGGATGTGGATCAGGTAATAGTACTCATGAACTTAAGAAAAGATGGCCTAATGCAGAAATAATAGGTATCGATAATTCTAAAGCTATGATTGAAAAAGCAAGAAGTTTATATGATGATACTAGATTTATTCTACAAGATGCAGCTGATGACTTATCTTCTTTAGGTAAATTTGATATCATATTTTCTAACGCTGCTATCCAACGTATTCCTGATCATGAAAACTTAATAAAATCTTTATATAACTCACTTGAAGATAAAGGGGTCCTTGCAATACAATTACCTTTGGTTGATGAAGTGAGAGCTCAACAAGCATTGTATGAATTAGAACATGTAAAAAAATATAAGCAATACCTTGATAATAAAAGTTTAAGATTTAATACTAAATCTACTGAGTATTACTATGATGTCTTATCTTCATTGTTTAATCCAGAAAGTATCTATATTTGGTCTACTACTTATACTCATGCCATGGATAGCCTTGATGATATCTTAAAATGGTATGAAAGTACAACTTTAATTCCTTATTTTGATGCTTTCCCTGATGAAGAAATAATTTCAAACTTTAAAAATAACTTCTACATTAAACTTAAAAATGTGTACTTCCCAAGACCTAATGGTTCTGTTTTATTTAATTATGAAAGATTATTCTTAGTTGCTTCAAAATAGATAAAAACTTTTTTATAAATTAACAAAAAACAAGGTATATATTAACATATACCTTGTTTTTTATTATTAAAACAAATTTATTATACTAGTTCCTTAAAATCATATATAAATTTATCACTTATTTTTTTTATTTCCTCTATATCAGAGTCTGAATATTTATCATATACACCTATAACCTTAAAATCTACTTTTTTCATAGTATTTATTCCTACTAATATATCCTCAAAACCAGCACATTCTTGTGGACTAAGTTTTAAATTTTCTGCAACCAATAAATATATATCTGGATAATTTTTATCACGTTTTACATCTTCCAAAGAATTCAATGCATCAAAATACTCATATATATGATTATTCTTTAATACTGGTTCATAAAGGTATTTAGGTGATGAAGTTGCTAAGCCTATTTTTATATTATTCTTTTTTAGTTTTTCTAAGTATTCTTTTACATTTGGCTTTAATTTAATTTTATTAGAATATTCATATATGGCCATTTCATTCCATTCTCTTATGAGCTCTTCTTCACTTTCCTTTAAATTAAATCTTTCTATTGTATACTTCGCCACCTCTTTAAAGCTCATAGAGTTTATTTTTTCTATATAGTCAGATGGAATAGGTATGTTTCGATTTTTTAAAAATTTTCTATCGATTTCTTCCCAAACGCTCATAGAATCAATTAAAGTTCCATCTAAATCAAATATGGCTCCCTTAAAATCAAACATTTTCATCCTCCTTTTTAATTTTTTATTACTTAATTTTTCAAATTAAATAGAACATAATTATATTATATACGTATTATAATTATTACTTAACCTTACTTATATACATTATTTAAAGTTTAATTAAAAAAAACCTAATACTTTTAAAGTGGATCCTATACAGTGGACACGAGAAAAAAATGTGTCTACTTGTATAGGATTTATTTTTATGTAAAATAGTTATAAAGAAGTTGAATTATTATGAGTAAAAGAATATTTTCAAGTGAGGAAATTAAGAAATTATCTATAAATAAATATGTTAAGAACATAACTGAAAAAGGAATTACATATACTAATGAATTTAATTTACATTTTATTGCTGAATATGAAATAGGGAAA
>NZ_JANKBY010000047.1:0-17205 GCF_024621905.1 Terrisporobacter muris | reverse complement strand
AATAATTTTAGAATTGTAATAAAAACTTAAAAAGTTTATATATCATGATAACTTATATAAACCTTATATTAATATAATCAAAAACAACGGAGGTATCTTATGACACTAAAAAAATTCGTCACAATGACAATGATAGCATCCTTACTTACTACTAGTATTACTGGTTGTAGCAATAAAAAAAATAATGATACTACTAATAATGCTAATAATAATGGAGAGTATTCTATTGCCATGATAACAGACGTAGCAGGAGTAAATGATCACTCTTTTAACCAAAGTGCATGGGAAGGATTACAAAAAGCTAAAAAAGACCTAGGTGTTAAAGTTAAGTATTTAGAATCAAAACAAGATGCAGACTATTCTACTAATGTGGAAACTTTAATAGATGAAGAAGTTGATTTAATAGTAGGCGTTGGTTCAAAATTAGCTCCAACAATTGAGAATGCTGCTAAAGATTATCCAGATCAAAAATTTGTAATAGTAGATGAAACATATGATAAAATACCTTCTAATGTTGAAACTGTACTATTTAAGGCTGAACAATCAGCTTATCTGGTTGGACTAATAGCTGGTAAAATGACAAAAACTAATGATGTAGGATTTATTGGTGGTATGGACATATCTGTTATAAATACATTTAAATATGGATACATGGCAGGTGTTAAAACAGCTAATTCTAAGTGTAAATTACAAAATCAATATGCCAATTCATTTACTGATCAAGCAAAAGGAAAAGCAATAGCAAATCAAATGATTTCAAACGGTACTGACATTATATTTACTGCTGGTGGTGATGTGGGAACTGGTGCTATAGAAGCCATAAAAGAAGCTAATAAATATGCAATTGGTGTAGATAGAGATCAAAGTGATTTAGCACCTGACAATGTTTTAACTTCTGCAATAAAAAGAGTAGACATAGGTGTATACGAAACAGTTAAAAGTTTTATAGAAGGTAAATTTGAAGGTGGGACTTCAACAACATATGGATTAGAACAAGGAGCAGTTGGAATTCCTGATACAACATCAAAATTAGTACCACAAGATGTTTTAGATTATGTTAATGAAGAAATTAAGAAACTTGAAAGTGGAGAAATTGTAGCTCCTAAAGACGAAACTGAATATAACAAATATATTAAAAATTTAGAGTAGAGAAATCTACTCTTTTTTAATATATTTATCTAAGATTTCATATCGCCCATCCAGTGATTTAAAGAGATAAGGAGAATATATCTACTAAAAATAATAAATATCTACAGATCTAAAAAAAATTATGTAGATACGTCAATAAATTTTGTATAATATTAATTGTAGGTAATATATTATTTTGGAGGTAGTTATGTATAGTTTTACAAATGATTATAGTGAAGGTGCACATGAGAGTATATTAAAAGCACTTTTAGAAAGTAACCTAAATCAAAGTTCTGGTTACGGACTTGATGAATATAGCGAAAAAGCAAAGGATATACTAAAAAATGTACTTAAAAATGATAAAATAGATATTCATTTTATACCTGGCGGTACTCAGGTAAACTTAATATGTATATCTTCTTTTTTAAAACAATATGAAGCTGCCATTGCAGCAGACACTGGACATATTGCTGTTCATGAAACAGGGGCTATAGAAGCATGCGGTCACAAAGTTATTACAGCTATGAGTAATGATGGGAAATTAACTGTAGATAAAGTAGAAAAAATATTAAAAATACATAGTGACGAGCATATGGTTAAACCAAGACTTGTTTATATTTCTAATTCTACAGAAATTGGTACAATATATAAAAAACAAGAATTGATTGATTTATATACATATTGTAAAGAAAAAGATTTGCTATTCTTTATAGATGGAGCTAGAATGGGTTCAGCTATAACAAGTAGTGAAAACGATTTAAAACTTTCTGATTTAGTAAACCTTTGTGATGCATTTTATATAGGTGGAACTAAAAATGGAGCATTATTTGGTGAGGCGCTTGTAATTTGTAATGAATCACTAAAAAAAGACTTTAGATATAATATAAAACAAAAAGGTGCCTTACTTGCAAAAGGAAGACTTCTTGGAATTCAGTTTATGGAATTATTTAAAGACAATTTATTCTTTGATTTAGCAAAACATGCTAATGAAATGGCTACATTACTACAAGATGCTTTAATTGAAGAAAATTATAAATTATTAATTAAATCACCAACTAATCAAATATTCCCAATAATGCCTAACTCACATATAAAAAAATTAAGAGAAAAGTATTCATTTAACACATGGGAAGAATATGATGAAGACCATACAATTATAAGACTTGTTACTTCATGGGCAACAGAAAAAGAAAGAGTCTTAGAGTTTATAGAAGATTTAAAAAGTCTTTAATCCTAAGCCACTGTGTTGGTGCTATAAAATTTTAGGAAACTATCTTACTCAAAAAATATAATAATTAATCTTGGAAAGGATGTTTAAAATGCTTGAACTAAAGAATATATCTTTCAAAGTTAAAGCTTTAGACAGCACTGAAGAAATCACAATTTTAGATAATATAAGCTTAACAATTGATTTGGGAAAAATATTAGTAATAACAGGGCCCAATGGTGGTGGAAAATCCACATTGGCAAAAATAATAATGGGAATTGAACAACCAACAAGTGGTCAAATCTTATTTGATGGTGTTGATATAACAAACATGAGTATTACTGAAAGAGCAAAAATGGGTATAGGATATGCATTTCAACAACCACCTAGATTCAAAGGTGTCACTGTTGAAAAACTATTACAATTAGCTTCTGGAAAAAATCTATCAGAAGAGCTATGTTGTGAATACTTATCAAAAGTTGGCCTATGTTCTAGAGAATACTTAAGAAGAGACGTGGATAACTCTCTATCTGGAGGAGAACTTAAAAGAATAGAAATAGCTTCTTTAATGGCTAGAAATTCTAAAATATCAATATACGATGAACCAGAAGCTGGAATTGATTTATGGAGCTTCTCCATGTTAGTAGATACATTTACAAATTTCAAAAAAAGTAGTGGCCAAAGTGTTATCATAATATCTCATCAAGAAAGAATTATAGATTTAGCTGATGAATTAATAATTATTTCTGATGGAAAAATTCAAAATATAGGCACAAAAGATAAAGTTTTACCTTTATTACAAGGTGATATGAAAAATTGTCTATGTCAAATGAAGGAGGTAGCACTTACACATGAGCGAGTTAATGATTAAAAATTTATTAAAAACTATTGCAGATATAACTGGTGAAGTTGATGGAGCATTCAATCTTAGAAGTAACGGATGTGGAGTTGAAAGAAGATCTAGTGAAAATATAATAATAACTCCTAAGGAGGACAAGCCAGGAATTGACATAACAGTTAAACCTAACACTAAAAATGAAACTGTATATATACCTGTAGTTATAACAGAAGATAATGTTAATGATTTAGTATATAATGACTTCTATATTGGTGAAAATAGTGATGTAACAATTGTGGCTGGATGTGGTATTCATAACGATGGTTGTGGAACTAGCGAACATGACGGTATACATACTTTCTATATTGGCAAAAATGCTAAAGTTAAATATGGAGAAAAACATTATGGAGAAGGAAGTAGCGAAAGTACAAGAATATTAAATCCGACAACTATAGTACATATGGAAGAAGATTCTTATTATGAAATGGATATGACTCAAATAAAAGGAGTTAACTCTACTAAAAGAGAAACTGAAGCTTTTTTAGGAAAAGGTGCTAAACTTATAATAAATGAAAAGTTAATGACTCATGATGAGCAAATTGCCCATTCAAATGTGAAATGTAATCTTAATGGAGAAGATTCTATCTTACAAATTATATCTCGTTCTGTTGCAAAAGATAAATCAGTACAAGTTTTTCATCCAATAGCAATTGGAAACGACAATTGTAAAGCTCATGTTCAATGTGACTCTATCATTATGGATAAAGCAAAAGTTAGCTCTATTCCAGAAATTCAAGCAAATCATACAGATGCACAAATTGTTCATGAAGCTGCCATAGGTAGAATTAACAATGAACAGTTACTAAAACTTGAGACCTTCGGCCTAAGTGAAGAAGAAGCTGAAGAAGTTATAGTAAATGCCTTTTTAAGTTAGTTAAAAAAGAGAAGTAATTAATTTACTTCTCTTTTTTAATGTACTTTTTCACAAAAAGAACAAACGTTTGCACATTAAAAAAATAACACTTCACAAATCATAATTAAATAAACTTGCCTTATTAAATAAAGAATACTAATTATAATTTGGGATAAATTATTAATATATGATGGATTACAAGGAGGACAAAATGACTACAGATAAACATAAAAGAGAAGATGACAAAACTAGATACAATAGAAATGAGAAGAAAAATCCACACTTCAAATTAGAACTGGGAGAAGAACTAAATTTAGAACCTAGACTTAGACCTTCTAAAACAGGTTCTGTGGCTCAAAATACAGCCAGACCTATTAGTTCTCACAAAAAGCAACAAGATAAATAATTACAATTTAAAGAAAGGAGCTAAAGCTTCTTTCTTTTTGAGCTGTTTTATTAATTTTGTACTATAATTAAATAAAGAGCAAGTTGAAGGGAAGGGGATATAATATGTCACAATTAAATAACCTTGAGATCATAGTAGAAAAATTAAACAAAATTGAAGATGAGGAACTAAAAAAAGAATTTCTAGATTTAATTACAGAATACAAAGCTATAAAAAAAGAAAATGTATCACTAAAAAAAGAAATAGGAAATGATAAATTATTGTCTCAAATAAGTAGATATGCATAAATGTAATTTACTAGAAAATCATGTAAAAGCATAGTATGATATATTTAGTAAATAATATGTAGTATCAAACATTATATATTCAACATTTTGGGAGGTTTTATTATGGATATTGAAAAAATGACTGTTAGAGTACAAAAAAGTTTAAACGAAGCTTACAACGAAGCTGTTAAGCATCATAACCAAATGGTTGATGTTATTCACTTATTCTCAGCTTTGGTAAATCAAGAAGACGGCTTAATTCCTAATATTCTAGAAAAAATGAATATATCTGTTACTGCCCTTAAAAGTAGTATTAACGAAGAATTAGATAAGCTTCCTCAAATTTATGGAGAAGGAATTAATTCTCAAGGTGTAACTGCATCTAGAAATATTGAAGAGGTTTTAATAAAAGCCGAAGATATTTCAAAAGACTTTAAGGACTCTTACATAAGTGTGGAACATGTTATGCTTGCCATAATGGAAATGACTTCTATCTCTAATGTAAAAAGATTATTAGATATGTACAATATAAATAAAAATGATTTTTTACAAGTTTTATCTGGAGTAAGAGGTAGCCAAAGAGTAGAAAGTCAAGATCCTGAAGGAACTTATGATGCACTAGCTAAATTTGGTACAAACCTAGTGGAATTGGCAAAAAAACATAAACTGGACCCAGTTATAGGTAGAGATGAAGAAATAAGAAGAGTCATAAGAATATTATCACGTCGTACTAAGAATAACCCAGTACTTATAGGTGAGCCAGGGGTAGGTAAAACTGCCATAGTAGAAGGTTTAGCAGAAAGAATAGTCAGAGGAGATGTTCCAGAAGGGTTAAAAGACAAGATTATATTCTCACTAGATATGGGTGCACTAATTGCTGGTGCTAAGTACAGAGGTGAGTTTGAAGAAAGACTAAAAGCAGTACTCAAAGAAGTACAAAGTGCAGAAGGAAAAATAATTTTATTTATAGATGAAATACACACAATAGTTGGTGCTGGTAAAACAGAAGGGTCTATGGATGCAGGTAACTTAATTAAACCTATGCTTGCTCGTGGAGAACTTAACTGTATAGGTGCAACTACTTTTGATGAATATAGAAAATATATCGAAAAAGACAAGGCACTAGAGAGACGTTTCCAACCAGTAATAGCTGATGAACCTACGGTTGAAGATACTATCTCAATTCTTAGAGGTTTAAAAGAAAGATTTGAAATTCACCATGGTATAAGAATACATGACAGCGCCATAGTTGCTGCTGCAAAACTTTCTAACAGATATATACAAGATAGATTTTTACCAGATAAAGCCATAGATTTAATAGACGAAGCTGGCGCCATGATAAGAAGTGAAATAGATTCTCTTCCTACGGAATTAGATATGGTAAGAAGAAGATTATTTACTTTGGAAACTGAAAGAGAAGCTTTATTAAAAGAAAATGATGAAAAAAGTAAGCTAAGACTTGAAGAGCTTCAAAGAGAAATTGCTGAACTTAAATCAAAAGATGATGAAATGACAGCTAAGTATGAAAAGGAAAAAGGCTCTATAACAGAAATTAAAAATTTAAAATCAAAATTAGATGAAGCTAAAGGTGATGTGGAAAAATACGAAAGGGAATACGACTTTAACAAAGTTGCTGAAATAAAATACGGTATTATACCACAGTTAGAACAACAAATAGCAGAAGTAGAAGAAAAAATGAAATCAGGATATGATAATGCTCTACTTAAAGAAGAAGTAACAGAAAATGAAATTTCTGAAATAGTATCTAAGTGGACAGGCATACCTATTACAAAACTAGTTGAAGGAGAAAGAGAAAAGCTTCTTAAACTAGAAGATGAGCTTCATGAAAGAGTAATTGGTCAAGATGAAGCTGTAACTGCCGTAGCCAATGCAGTAATTCGTGCTAGAGCAGGACTAAAAGACGAAAATAAACCAATTGGTTCATTTATATTCCTTGGACCTACTGGTGTTGGTAAAACTGAACTTGCCAAAACTCTTGCAAAAGATTTATTTGATAGTGAAGAAAACATAATAAGAATAGATATGTCTGAATATATGGAAAAACACTCAGTATCTAGACTTGTAGGACCTCCTCCAGGATATGTGGGATATGAAGAAGGTGGTCAATTAACAGAAGCTGTAAGACGTGCTCCATATTCAGTAATATTATTTGATGAAATAGAAAAAGCTCATGAAGATGTATTTAACATGTTCCTTCAAATACTAGATGACGGTAGACTTACTGACAACAAAGGTAAAACCGTTGACTTTAAAAATACAATTATAATAATGACATCTAATATAGGAAGTAGCTACTTACTTGCAGATGAAGGTCATATTACAGAAGAAACTAAAGATTTAGTAATGGGTGAAATGAAGAGAAGATTCAAACCAGAATTTTTAAACAGAGTAGACGATATTATAATGTTCAAAGCTCTTGATAAAGAAGAAATTAAAAAGATTATTGATATATTTATTAAATCTTTGGCAAATAGACTTAAAGAAAAAGATATTGATATAGAAATTACAGATTCTGCTAAGGAAATCATGGTTAGAGAAGGCTATGATCCAGTATATGGTGCAAGACCACTTAAGAGATATATTGGTAATACTCTAGAAACTATGATTGCTAGAAAACTTATTGCTGGTGATATTTATAGTGGATGTACTATTATAGTTGATGGTGAAGATGATAATATATCTATAAAAGTTAAATAGATTTAAAAAGGGTAGAATAAATGTTATTTCTACCCTTAATTTGTGAAAAAGTCCGGAAGTTTAAACTGCTGGGCTTTTTCATATTATCTACTATTTTAATAAAGAAGTGACTTCTCCTACATAATATATATTTAAAACATGAAGAGCCCTTGTGAAACAAGTGTACAGAAGTAACCTTTCATCCTCACTGTTACAATTTTTATTACTAGCATCATAGATAAATACCACATCAAATTCAAGACCTTTAGCTAAATATGAATGTATTACTACTATACCATCTGTAAAGGAATCATCATCTTTTGTGATAGATGATACTTCCATATTATTTGATTGCAACAAATTATATAAATATCTAGTTTCACAAGCCTGTTTTTGTAATAATACCAATAGATTTATAATTCTTTTCTTGGTAATTTTTTATTTCTTCAACAAGTTTTTTATTCATATCATCTTTATGATTAAAATTAATAAGACTAGGCTCATCACCATGTCTTTCAACATATTCATCACTTATATTTTCTGGAAGAAGTTTTCTTGCAAATTTAGTTATCTCAGTTGTTGAACGATAAGTTTTTGTTAAGTTTATTATGCAAGTGTCATTTTTTGATATATTGTAAATATTATTGTAGTCTCCCACATTCATAAATGGATTAATTGATTGATTTATATCTCCAAGTATAGTCATTTTGGCAGACTTAAAAAGTTCATAAAATATTTCATATTGTAGTGGAGTATAGTCCTGTGCTTCATCTATAATTACATATTTAATTTGTGATTAAAGAGAATTTTATCATCAGCACTTTTGCTTAACAGTTCTTGCAACATTTCATCATCTATACTTATTTTAATACTCTATATCAATTATATACAATATTAAAGATATTCATAGTCTAAAAAATATCTATATTTATGATATAATTACAATGGGAAAGTAAAAAATCTAATTTAATTGTATATAAAAAGGTTAAAATACTACTAAAAGTGTTTTAACCTTTTTTGTCTATTTATGATATAATTAAAATTTAGAGAATAAAAAATTCGCTGCGCTCATTGTGCCAACGATATATTTTTGCTAACTCTACAAGTATATCTGTTGCTTAAAGCTTGATTTGCTCAGGTGCGGCAATACATAATAATAAAATAGCTATAGGAGGACAATATGACAAATACTATATATTTAGTTAGACATGGCCAAACAGAATGGAATATAAAAGGAAAAACTCAAGGTCATGGTAATTCAAATTTAACAGAAAAAGGTATTAATCAAGCAAAAGAACTAGCTGATAGCATGGTTAAATATCCTATCGACTACATATATTCAAGTGATCTTGGTAGAGCAGTAGAAACTGCTGAAATCATAAGTGATAAATTTGATTTAGATGTAATAAAAACTTCAGCTCTTAGAGAAATGGGCTTTGGAGCGTGGGAAGGTCTTTTAATAAAAGAAATTCAAGAAGATTATAAAGATATATATCATACTTGGAGAAATAAGCCTCATTTAGCAGAAATACCTGGAGGAGAAACACTTCAGATTATAAAAGAGAGAACAGATAAGTTTTTACAGGAATTAAATGAAAAACATGATGGAAAACACATTGTACTTGTAACTCACTCTGTAACAGCAAGAGTTATACTTCTTTCTGTTTTAAATTCAGGTATGGAAAACATCTACAGAATAAACCAAGGAAATACTGCACTAAACGTGATTGAGTTTAGAGATTATGGACCGGTTGTTATAAAAATGAATGATACTAGCCATATTAAAAGTAATCATAAACTAGAAAATAGTGCATTAGAATAGGAGAAAATAATGTCAAAAGTAATAGTAATAGGTGGCGGTCCATCAGGAATGATGGCAGCACTAACAGCTTCTAAAAATGGTCATGAAGTTACTTTAGTAGAGCGAAACGAGGAGCTTGGAAAGAAACTTAAGCTTACCGGTGGCGGAAGATGTAACGTTACAAACAATAGATATATAGATGAATTTTTTGATAAAGTTGTAACTAATAAGAAATTTTTATACAGTGCTTTTTATTCTTTTACAAATGAAGACTTATTAAACTTCTTAACTGAAAGCAATCTGGAATATAAAGTAGAAGAAGATAATGATTATAAGGTTTATACAAAGAGTGATAAGGCAACTGAACTTATTCACACATTTAAAGAATTATTATTAAATAATAATATAAAAATAATGTATAATAGTAAAGTTGTGGATTTAATCATAAATGAAAACAACAAAATAGAAGGTGTAGTTTTAGAAAACGGAACTAAAGTTTTAGGAGATAAGGTTATAATATCAACTGGTGGTCATAGCCACTCAAAAACTGGATCTGATGGAAGTATGCATAAAATTCTAAAAAAACATGGACATACTATAGCTAGACCTTATCCTGCTTTGTCACCTTTAAAAATAAAAGAAGATTGGACAAGAAGATTACAGGGTATATCATTTAAGAAGGTAGAATTATCATGTAAAATCAAAAAGAAAAAAATAAGTAAAATAGGAGATTTACTATTTGCCCACTTTGGTATAACAGGACCAGTAGTACTTATAATGTCATCTTATATTAATAAAATATTAGATAATGAAGAAGTTGAATTAAATTTAGATATTTTACCAGATATAAGCAGAGAAGAAATAAGTAAAATTATTAGAGAAAATCCTAATAAAAATATAGCTAATAATTTGAAATCAATTTTACCACTGAATTATTTAAAAGAGATTTTAGATTTATTAAGTCTTAGTGAAACAAAGCCTAATGAATTAACTAAAGAAAATGAAAATAAGATAATTGATTATATTAAAAATATTAAATTAACTACTAATTCAACTTTAGGAATTCAAGTTTCTATGGTAACAAGTGGTGGTGTATCTGTTAAAGAAATTAATTCTTCAACTATGGAATCCAAAGTAATTAAAGATTTATATTTTACAGGAGAAGTAGTGGATGTGGATGCAGAAACAGGAGGGTACAACCTTCAAATAGCATTTTCAACAGGATACTTAGCAGGCATAAGCATAGAATAAGAAAAATTAGCTACGCCTGAGCGATGTATGGACGAAACACTTCATATCGCCAACGAGATGCCTTTGCTCACGCTTCAGGCAACTCCGTTGCTTAAATAATTGAAATAGGAGAAATGAAATGAACAATTTAGTAATAGCAATAGACGGACCAGCAGGTGCTGGAAAAAGTACAATAGCTAAAATAATAGCAAGAGAGTTAAATATAAACTACATAGATACAGGAGCTATGTATCGTGCAGTGACATTAAAATGCTTACAACATGGTGTAAACATTGAAAATGAAGCTGAAGTAATAGAATTAGCAAAGAAAACAGACATAGATTTCAAAGATAACAACATATACTTAGATAATCAAATAGTAAATGAAGAAATAAGAACTATAGAAGTAACTAATAATGTTTCTAATGTGGCTAAAATAAAAGAAGTTAGATACTTAATGGTAGACGTACAAAGAGAAATAGGAACAAGAAACTCAGTAATACTAGATGGTAGAGATATAGGTTCTTATGTTTTTCCAAATGCAGATTATAAATTCTTCCTTATAGCTACTCCACAGGAGAGAGGAAGCAGAAGATACAAAGAATTAATAGAAAAAGGTGTTGAAGTTAAGCTTCAAGACGTAATAGATGATATAATTAAAAGAGATGAAATAGATTCTTCTAGAGAATTTGCTCCTCTTGTTAAAGCTTGTGATGCAATAGAAATAGACACTACAGGGAAGAGTATCGATGAAGTGGTTGCATCAGTTTTAGAAAAAATTAAATAAGGGAGAGATATATTTGAGTTTTTACAATGTTGTTTTAAAAATATTTACTTTATACAGTAAAGTATTTTACAAATATGAAGTAATAGGGGAAGAGAATATACCTAATGAAGGTAATATAATATTAGCAGCAAATCATAAATCTAATTTAGACCCTATTTTTGTTGCAGCCGCTGTAAAGAATAGAAAAGTTGCTACAATAGGTAAAAAGGAATTATTTGATAATAAAATATTGGCGACAATCTTAAATAAATTATGTGTTATACCAATAGATAGAGATAATCCAGGAATATCTACAATAAAGACTATTTTAAAAAAATTAAAAGAAGGCTATGCTGTTGGTATTTTCCCAGAAGGAACCAGAGTTAAAGGAAATGAATTTGGAGAAGCTAAAGCAGGTTTAGCATTATTTGCAGTTAAAGGTAAGGCTAGAGTAGTACCTATATCAATAATATCAAATTATAAATTATTCAACAAAGTTATAGTCTACATTGATAAACCAATTTCATTTGAAGAATATTATAAACAAAAACTTAGTGCACAAGAATATGAAAGATTATCTGGAGATGTACTAGAAGTAATTAAAGACAATTACTTTAAAAACTAGGAGGCTAAAATGGAAGTAAGAATTGCAGAAAATGCAGGATTTTGTTTTGGTGTTAAAAGAGCTATGAATATGGCTTGGGATGAACTAGAAAATAAAGGAGATAACAGTGTATATTCTTTAGGACCTCTTATTCATAATAAACAAGCTGTAGATAGATATAAGGAAAAAGGACTAATGGAGATGGATTCATTGGAGAAAATTCCTAATGATAGTAAACTTATAATCCGATCTCATGGTGTTGCAAAAAAAATATATACTGAGTCTAAATCAAAAAATATGGATATAGTAGATACTACATGCCCATTTGTAAAAAAAATTCATGATATAGTTAAAGAGTTTTCTAATAACGGATATAAAATTATAATAGTAGGAAATGCTGCACATCCAGAAATAATAGGCATTAATGGATGGTGTGATAACGAAGCTATTGTAATTAATAGTGAAGAAGAAGTTGATAATATTTCACTTAACTGTCATGACAAATACTGTGTTGTTAGCCAAACAACTGCTAACTTAGAATTTTTTGATAGAATAGTTGCTAAGTTAGAAAGTAAAATTGAAGATTTAACTGTAAAAAATACAATTTGTTGTGCAACAAAGGAACGACAATTGTCTGCAACTGATTTAGCAAAGGAAGTTGATTGTATGATAGTTATTGGAGGAAAACACAGTTCTAACACTCAAAAACTTGTGAATATATGTAAAGAGATAGTTCCTACTTTTTCTATTGAAACTAGAGAGGAGTTAGATAGAAGCAAGTTAGAAGGATATAAAGTTGCAGGTGTTACTGCAGGAGCTTCTACACCTGACTGGATAATAGATGAAGTAATTGAATTTTTAAAAGAATTATAATAATTTTATAAAATCCACTGATATATTAGTCAGTGGATTTTTGTTTATCTATAGCTTTTCTATAAATTTAATATTATCATTATTGTTATCTTTTGCTACTATTCTTCCACATGAAATACTTCATGGGATTTGTTTTGGAAAAGATGCAGAGGTAGAGTTGTATGTTTCATTAAAAAATATGATGGCATTTGTTATATCTACCAAACCTATTTCAAAGAGAAGATTTATTTTTTTGAGTCTTTTACCTAATATAGTTTTTAGATGGATACCATTATTAATTTGGGCATTTATGTCATATAATGCTGTTGTTTCTAATATCTTATTACCATTTTCTATTATATGTATCACTTTTGGAGTAGGAGATTACCTAAATGTCTGGAATGCTATGAGGCAAATGCCAAAAAACAGTATGCAAGTATTATCAGGTTTTAACTCATACTAGTATATTGAAAACTAATTCAAATTATTTGCTAGTAATAAAATTTTAGGTGAAGATTTTCATAAAGTTCATAGACTAATATATACTTTATTTAATCTTTATATTGACATAAAAATAGAAAAACTATATATTCAGATTATAACAAAATATATAAAGGAGAACATCATGGTAAATAGACAAAGATTAATAGATAATTTTATCAACATGGTTAAAGTAGATAGCCCATCAGGTAATGAATTAGAAATGGCTACTTGGTTAATAAATTACTTAAAAGAAAGAAATATTGAAGTTAAAATGGACAATGCTGGAGATAAAATAGGAGGAAACTGTGGTAACATAGTAGCTTACATAAAAGGTGAGTCTTCAGAAAATCCAATATGTTTTGCAGCTCATATGGACCAAGTTATGCCATGCAATGGAGTAAAACCAATAATAGAGGGAAACATAATAAAAACAGATGGAACTACAACACTGGGAGCAGATGATAAGGGCGGTATAGCCGTTATATTAGAAGCTTTAGAATGTGTGTTAGAAAATAAAGCTCCTCACAGAGATATATATTTATTATTTACTGTGGCAGAGGAAATCGGTTTAAAAGGTGCTAAAAATTTAGATACTGATATTCTACCATGTAAAGATGTAATAATATTCGATGCTGGTGGAGCAACTGGATCAATTACTTATAAAGGACCTACTCAAGAAACTATAGAAGTTACTTTCCATGGTAAAAAAGCTCATGCAGGTGTTGAGCCAGAAAAAGGAATAAACGCAATAGTTGCAGCATCTCATGCTATAAGCAATATGCGTATAGGAAGATTAGATGAAGTGACAACTACAAATATAGGAAGAATAGAAGGTGGAGGAGCTACAAATGTAGTTACTGATAAAGTCACTTTCACTGCAGAAGTAAGATCTCACTCAACTGAAAAATTAGAAGCAGAAGTAGCACATATGAAAAAATGTTGTGAAGATGCAGCTAATAAAATGGGGGCAACTTATGAATTTAAACATGAAAATGCTTATCCACGTTTTGAATTAGACAAAGAAGGATTTGTATTTAAATTAAGTGAAGAAGCTTTAAGAAAAGCTGGAGTTGAACCAATTCCTCAAATAACTGGTGGGGGAAGTGATGCTAATATTATAGCAGGCTTTGGATATAGATGTGCAGTACTTAGTTTAGGAATGTATGAGGTTCATACTGTAAATGAATATGCAAATATAGATGATATGTATAATGCATCAACAGCAGTATATCATATGATGTCTATATAAGAAATTTTAAAAATAGCAAATATTGTTTTAAATTATAAAAAGTAGTTCTTTTGAACTACTTTTTTTGTATAAAAATGAGTACTATTTTAAATCTAAGCAAATAATAAATGTATTTATAGAAGTTTTTACTTTGTATTAAGGAGGATTTCATAATGAGAGTTACACCTGATATGATAGACAAACAACTTCGTTTCAAAGGTAAAATCATGAGTAGATTGGTTCGATATAATAGCCCTAAAAATTTTCAAATTAATAATAAAATATTAGAAAAACTGTATAAAGGTAAGGACAGTAAAAAAATGATTTGCGAAGAACAATATGTTACTAAGAAAGATGGAGGTGTAATTAGGCTATGCATATATAAGCCAATTGATTTTAAACCAAATGCAACGGGACTTTTATGGATACATGGCGGCGGATATGCCATGCGTGTTCCAGAGCAAGATATGTATTATTTTGAAAACTTTACTTCTGTTGCAAATTGCGTAATAGTTGCTCCTGATTATGCTAGCTCCCTAGTTAAGCCATACCCAGCTGCTTTTATGGACTGCTATGATATTCTTTGCTGGATGAAAGAAAAAGCACATACATTAGGAATTAGAGATGATCAACTATTTGTGGGAGGTGGAAGTTGTGGAGGAGGCCTTACTGCTGCCATAAGTCTTTATGCCAGAGACACCAAAGAAGTAAATATAGCATTCCAAATGCCATTATACCCAATGATAGATGATAGGATGAACACATACTCAGCTATAGATAATAATGCGCCTGTATGGGATTCTATAAATAATGAATTGGGATGGAAATTATACTTAGATGATTTATTTGAAAGTGACAATGTGCCAAAGTATGCAGCTCCTGCTAGAGAAATTGACTATTCAAATCTTCCACCTACATTTTCTTTTGTAGGAGAGATAGAACCTTTTCATGATGAAACTGTAACATACATGAAAAACCTTCGTGAAGCTGGAGTAAAAACACATTTTTCTGTTTACAGTGGTTGTTATCATGGATTTGATACAATTTGCCCTAAATCAGAGAAAGGAAAGTCCGCAATAAAAGAAATGCTTAGAGTTTTTAAATATGCCACTGAAAATTATTTTGCAAAACAAGATAATTAAATTTTATATAAGAATCACATTATAGTGATGTTGGTAAATATAATGATGAAGTTTGTAATAGTTGAATTTGATTTACATAAAAAGAGGATCATATCATTTTGGGATATGATCCTCTTTTTAAGTAGTATTATTTTATACTGTATCTTCAGTTAAAGGAATACTTTCCTCCAGTAAATTGATTTTTTTATCTAGTTGCCATATAATTACACCACATAAAAGTACGACTACAGCAACAACACCATAGGCTGGTGCAAATGAATATCCTGATAGCATTTCAAATAAATATCCATAAGTCTTACCAGCTATAAATCTTGCCATTGGCCAAACACCCATCATAAGGCCAAGTAATCTAGCAGGTGAGAACTTACTTATAAATGATTTACCAAGTGGAGCAAATACCATTTCGCCAACAGATATCAATATCCCAACTACTACTATCCACATCAAGTTTGCTTGTCCATCGCCTCTTACTATCTCAGCCATACACATAAGTATAAATGCAAGTCCAAGTAACATCATACCAATAGAAGTCTTTTTAAATATACTCATATCACCTTTTGGTGATTTAGCGTTTTTAGCCCATAAAGCCGCAAGTACTGGTCCTAGTATAATACAACAAAGTGAGTTTAAAGAGTCAAACCAAGCAGAAGGAACTCTAAAGTTTCCAATCATCCAATTTGCTTTGTTAGCATAGTCAAAGTCAGGTCCCCAATGATATAAAACTGGCATATAAGTTAAATACCAAACGATCCAAAAAACAATGGAAAATATACTAAAAAGAATTATAGCTCCAATTTTTTTCTTATCATCCACTGTAAGAGGTGTTCTATAATCTTTTGAAACTTTTTTAGTATAAGCTTTACTTTCATTGGCTTCAAAAGGTTTTTTTCCTATATCTCCAAATGTAGCTCTACCTCCTAAATAAAACCAAATAGTAGAAACTACTAAAAATCCAGCACATACTAAAAATGTTTCACCAAAACCTATCTTATAAGCTATAAAAGAAACTGTAAGTGTTCCAAGGAAAGAACCAATATTAGCTATAGAGTATTGAATACTAAAAGCAGAGTCAAGCTGATCCTTATCATTAAATAATCTACCACTTATTCCAGCTATATTTCCTTTGTACAACCCAGTACCAATAGATACTAGGATAATCATTGCCCATAAAAACTGTGGCGATGATGTTACAGAAGCTTGATATCCAAACACATATCCTGCTGCCATAATTAAAGCTCCTAAAATAACACATAATCTAGGGCTTAGCCATCTATCTGCAATAAATCCACCTAAAATAGGCGTTAGATAAGTAAATGCAACTAGATTTGCAGTCATCTTTGCACCATCAGCAGGAGTAAGTCCTAGTCCTCCTCTCATTACTTCAGCAGCAATAAATATTCCAATCACCCATTTTGCTGAATAAAACGCCATACGTTCTAAGGCATATGCTGAAGTACATACATAAAAACCTATGGGATATTTACTCTTTGATTTCCTTGATAATTCCATATCTTCCTCTTTTCTATATTTATATAATAATTGTTAAATATGATTATATTATACAAGATAATTAACTATTTTCCAATAAATAGTAAGCACTATGATTTATACGGCTTGTCAAATAGAGGGTATTTCTTTTTTATA
>NZ_JANKBY010000479.1:0-2059 GCF_024621905.1 Terrisporobacter muris | reverse complement strand
GTAATAAAAACAAAACTTATATTTAACATTTATTCTTTGTAATAAACAAATAAAAATACTACTTTGTATATATAAATCTTACATTCATAATATAACAAAGTAGTATTAATATTTTATTTCATTATTCTCATTGCATTCAATACTGCTATTAAGGCAACACCTACATCAGCAAATACTGCTTCCCACATACTTGCCATACCTAAGGCTCCAAATATCATAACTATAATTTTAATACCTAATGCAAATATAATATTTTGCCATACTATTTTATAAGTCTTTTTAGATATTTTTATTCCTTCAGCTATTTTACTTGGTTCATCTGTCATTATAACTATATCTGCTGCTTCTATAGCTGCATCTGATCCCAAACCACCCATAGCTATACCGACATCCACACGAGCAAGAACTGGAGCATCATTTATTCCATCTCCTACGAAGGCAATTTTTTCTTTATCATTTCTACCTTCATATATAGATTCTATTTTTTCTACTTTTTCATTTGGCAATAAATTTGAATATACTTTATCTACCTTTAATTGTTTTGCTACTGAATCAGCAACTTCTTTATTATCTCCAGTTAGCATAACAGTTTCTTTTATACCTTGAGCTTTTATTTCCTTAATAGCTTTTTCACTATCTGATTTTATTTTATCAGAAATAACTATAGATCCTTTAAACTGATTATTTACTGCTATATAAACTACTGTTCCTATTTCTTCATTTTTATTTACTTCTATATTATTAGCTGTCATTAATTTTTCATTTCCAGCCAATATTTCTTCATTTTCATATTTTACTTTTATTCCATGAGCAGCTATTTCTTCATAACTCTCTATTTTATTTAAATTAACTTCTTTATTATAGTAATTTAAAATAGATTTAGCTATTGGATGATTTGAATTAGCTTCTGCAATAGATGCATATTTAATTAATTCTTCTTCTGATATTCCAACAGAATTAACTTTTACAACATCAAATACACCTTCTGTTAATGTTCCAGTTTTGTCAAATACTACTGTATCAACATATCTTAAAGCTTCAAGGTAGTTACTCCCTTTTATTAATATACCATTTTTAGAAGCAACACCTATTCCACTGAAATAGCTTAACGGTATGGATAAAACTAGAGCACATGGGCATGATACAACTAAGAATACTAATCCTCTGTGTAACCAATCACTAAACATAGCTCCTGGTACAAATATCGGTGGAATTACTGCTATTAATGTAGCTAATATAACAACTATTGGTGTATAGTATTTTGAAAATACAGATATAAAATTTTCTGTTTTAGACTTTTTACTACTTGCATTTTCTACTAAGTCTAGTATTTTTGATACAGTAGACTCAGAGAAACTCTTAGTTACTTTTACTGTTAATAAAGAGTTTTTATTAATAAATCCTGATAATAGTTCATCACCTGAATTAACCGTTCTTAAAACAGACTCTCCAGTTAAAGCAGATGTATCTACCATAGAATTTCCATCTACTATTATTCCATCTAGAGGTACTTTTTCACCTGGCTTAACTATTATAAAATCACCAATTTCTACTTCTTCTGGATCTACAACTTTAATAGAGTTACCTACTTTTAAGTTTGCCACATCTGGTTTTATTTGCATTAAATCAGAAATAGATTTTCTTGATTTACCTACAGCAAGCTCTTGTAAATATTCTCCAACCTTATAAAATAACATTACTCCAACAGCTTCTGATGCATCTCCTATAGCTATTGCACCAACTGTTGCCACAGTCATTAAGAAGTTTTCGTCAAATATTCTCCCTTTTGTCATATTTCGTAAAGCTTTATATACAACATCTCCACCTACTAATATATAAGACACTAAGAATATTAATATTGAATATTTACTTTCTACTCCCATCATTTCTTCATAAAATGCAAATATAAATACAAATGCTCCTAATAATATTTTTAAAAGTTTTAATTTATTATTATCTTTTACTATTTTTGTTTCTTTTTTAATTGTTTTATTTTCTATTGTTCCTTCGACTTTGATATCAAGCCCTGGTTCTGTATCATTTATTATGTTTATTATAT
>NZ_JANKBY010000478.1:0-2074 GCF_024621905.1 Terrisporobacter muris | reverse complement strand
TATTTCCTTCTATTTAAATATTATATCAATAATCTATTAATATATTTAATCTACAATTGATTTTAACTGCTTTCTATCATTAAAGAATTTTTTATAACTTAAATAAGTTGCTATAATTGTAGCTATGGACGAAGATGATAAAATCATAAAAGTAACCATTATCTGAAATTTAACTGCAACCACTGGAGATGAGCCTGCCAGAATTAATCCTGTCATCATCCCTGGTAATGAAACTATTCCTAAAGTTTTAGCAGAATCAATAGTTGGCATTATGGATATTTTAATACTCTCTCTAATTATCTCAGCTGATGCTTCTTTTATGCTTGCTCCTAGGGATAACTTAACTTCGACTGCTATTGAATTATTTTTAAAATTATTAACTAAGTTTCTATAACTTAGTCCTATGGCAACCATTGAATTACTTATTATCATTCCTGCTACAGGTATTACTTCATTAGGAGTATGTTCTATTGCTTTTGATCCAATTAAAATACCTAAAGTAGCGACCGTTCCTATAGAAATAGATATAAATGATATTAAAACTTGATTTTCTATAAGAAATCCTTTTTTCCTTGTATTAATGGCTGCATTAAAAATCATTACTAAGACTAATACAGCTGTATAAATTAACTTGTCTAGCCCAAATATAAAATCTAATACATATCCAATTACTAATAGTTGAATTATTGCTCTTAACATACTAATTATAATATCTCTATTTAATTCTAATTTTTCTTTGTATGAAATCATAATAGGAATTATTAGTAATACTGATGATAAAATTAACGCCTCTGTTTTCATTAGTTAAACTCCTCTAATTTTTCAATTTTTCCTTTTGATACAGTTATCCTTTTATTGAATATAGTTTCACTTTGTTTCTCACTATGAGTAACCCATAATATAGTTACTCCTTCTTTATTTAGTTCTTCTATATAATCTTCTATAATTTTTGTATTTTCAATATCTAAAGCAGATGTTATTTCATCTAACAATAAAACTTCTGGTGTAAAAATAATATTTCTTATAAAAGCTATTCTTTGTTTCTCTCCTCCAGATAATAAATTTATATTTTTATTTATTATATCTTCTTTTAGTTTAAATCTCTTCAACAAATTAATTATTCTTTCATTGTCTATTTCTTTATTTCTTATTTTAAAAGGAAATTCTAAATTATCATAAACTGTATTTCCAAACAAATATGGTATTTGAATAGAATAACTAATTTTTTTCCTTAAGTCCGTTGATTCATAATAAGAGTATTCTTTTCCTTTAAACTTAATACTTCCTTCTTTTACTTCTATCAAATCTCCACATATTTTTAATAATGTACTTTTTCCACTTCCAGATTCACCTATTATAGATATACAATCTCCTTTATTTATATCTATTGTAATTCCATCTAAAATCACATTTTCATTATCTTCATATCTTATATTATCTAGCTGAATTATTTTCATATATTCCTCACTTACCAAACATTATAATGTACTTTTTTTCGTCTACTTTTCTTCTTTTTATATCTTTAGACTGAGCATATCATATTTCTACAAGAGATATTTGTATAATACATTTTCTTATACTCTGTCTATTTTCTATAATGTTCACTTATCCATCCTCTATCAATATCATCTTTCGATATCATAATTTGATATTAACATGTATAATAAATTTTTACAATAAAAAAGATAAGATATTGATTTACAATATCTTACTTCTTTTATAAAACTTCATTTACTAACTCTTTTAAATTTTCCTTTAAATCATTTAATAATTCATTACCTTTATCAGTATTCTTATAGTATTTTCTTATTTTCCCATTAACATTTTTCTCTTCTTTAAGTAAATATCCTTCATCTACCATTGATTTTAATGTTGGATATAATGTTCCAGGGCTTATATTATATCCATGTTCTTTTAATTCTTCAATCATCCAACTCCCATAAAAACATTGCTCATTACCATGATGCAGTATATGAATATATATTAATCCATTAAAAATTTTCCTAATTATTTGATCTTTCAAAAACTCAACTCCTTAGTTATATTTATATAATTCTATTTTAATCCATATATA
>NZ_JANKBY010000477.1:0-2077 GCF_024621905.1 Terrisporobacter muris | reverse complement strand
TATATTCAAAAAAATATAATAGAGCATTTAAAAAATAGAAAAGTTGAGTTGGCAAAAGACAAAATCATAGATATTCTTAAAGATGAAAGTTTAGATAAAGAAGTTAGAATAAGTGCTATAAAATATTTCTCAAAAATACATTATAACCATGCTAAAGTAGAAATAAAAAAATTATTAAATCATGAAGAGTGGGAGTATAGAGCAATAAGTGCTTCCACACTAGGTAAGTATAAGGAAGAAGATGTTATTGAAGCATTGCTAGACAGTATAACTGATTATAACTGGTACGTAAGATATAATTCAGCAATATCTTTATTAAGTTTTGAAGAAGATAATATAATAAATAAAGCAATAGAAAAGAATGATAGGTATTCAATAGATATTTTACTTTATGCAATGCTTAACCAAGGAAAAATATCTTATGAAGAGTATTTGACAAAGATAGGAAAGTTAGAGGTAAGTCATACATGTTAAAGTTAATAATTGACGCTATAAATATATTCTTTTTTTACTATGTATTTATCTATGCAATAGTATTCTTTATCTCAACAATTTCTTCAGTATTAGAACTAAATGAAGATAGACATAAAAGAAAGTACTTTAATAAGTTATCTATAAAAAGTAATGAAAACTATGTGCCAGTTTCTATATTAGTACCTGCTTATAATGAAGAAAGTACAGTAGCTGACTGTATAGAATCATTAGCTCATCAGGATTATCCAGACTATGAAATAATAGTGATAGATGATGGATCAAGTGATAATACATCTTCTGTTGTTGTAGATAGATTCAACTTGAAAAAAGTAGCTAGACCAATAAGACGGTTAGTAAATTGTAGAAAAGAAGAAAGCATATATGAAGGTGTTATAAATAATAAAATAAAAATAACACTTGTAAAAAAAGAAAATGGTGGAAAAGCAGATGCTCTTAATATGGGGATAAACATTTCAAATTATCCACTATTTATATCACTTGATGCAGATTCAATATTACAAACGGATTCTTTAACTAATATTGTAATGCCATATATGGAGGATGATACTACTGTTGCAGTAGGTGGTAATATTAAAGTGTCAAACTCAGTAGTTTTAGATAATGGAGAGGTTGTAAAAATACTAACTCCCAAAAACTTATTTGTTATATTCCAAACTATTGAATACTTTAGGGTATTTTTAACTACAAGGGTTTGGTTTAATAAATTTAATGGAAATTTAATTATTTCAGGAGCTTTTGGATTATTCAAAAAAAGTGCAGCTATTAATGTAGGTGGATATGATACTAATACCATAGGAGAAGATATGGATTTAGTGCTTAAATTACATTCTTTTTATAGGAAGAATAAATTGCCATATAGTATAAAATATTCACATAAAGCAATATGCTGGTCACAAGTACCTGACAATTACAATGACTTAAAAGGTCAAAGAAGGCGTTGGCACATTGGGCTTATAACAAGTTTATATACACATAAATATATATTTCTAAATCTAAAGTACGGATTAGTAGGAGTATTCTCATTTTTATACTTTGTAATTTTTGAGATGTTATCTTGTATTATAGATGTATTTGGATTATTACTAATTGTAGTTTCATACTTCTTAGGATTTTTAAATATAGACTTTTTATTTACATTTTTAATTGTATATATAGGATATGGTGTAGTAATTTCTATAGCATCTATAATATTGGAGAGCTATAGTTTTAGAAATACATTAAACTTTAAATCTGTATTTGTATATACAATCTTTTCAGTGTTAGAAAGCTTTGGGTATAGACAAATTTGTGGATGGTTTAGACTTAGTGGTTTCTTTGGTTATAAAAAGAGAAAACATCAATGGTCTAAAATAAGTAGAAAAAGCCAAAATAAAATTGCTGATTCTGAAAATCTATAAAAATAGTTATAATAAATTTAATAGCTTGTATAAACCGTTGGTTATTTGACCAACGGTTTATTTTTTCTATAAAGTTATTTTTAATTTTTTATCTAAATATCTAGTTGTAATTATATGTTCAGTAATACTACTTGTATAAATAATAATATCATTATAAATGTAATATGGAGAATAGGTATTCCTAT
>NZ_JANKBY010000476.1:0-2077 GCF_024621905.1 Terrisporobacter muris | reverse complement strand
AAAATAAAAAAGGAGAGAAGGAAATGAAAAAATATAAAATTTCATTATTATGTTTATTAATGACAATATTATGTATAGTGTCTTTCAATTTGATAGGAAGCGAAGTTTTAGAAGATGGAACACTACAAGAGCCATTCTTTTTAATTCCAATAGCATACTTATTTCTTATTATTTCAATAATAAGTGCAATAGTTGTAAAATTAAAAAATGTATATAAATCAAAAAAATCTAGATAGAGGAGAAAAGAAAAATGAAAAATTATTATTCAAAAATATTAAACACTATAGTTTCAGTTGGTATAGTTTTAACTTTGATTTTACTTATAGGCTTCCCTTTTATTTTAGGAGCATTAAACAAAACAACTTTTACGTATATGGATTCTAAATTTATACTTATTATAACTGTGGGTATTTATATTTGTGCCATACCTTATGTAATAGCTTTATTTAATTTAAAAAGATTATGTTCTCATATCACAAGCAAAAATCCTTTTTCTGAGAGTATACCAAAAATTATAAATAACATTGCCTATTGTGCATTTAGTGAAGCTATTCTTTTTAATTTAATGAATATAGTACTTTACTTTGTGTTTAATTTATATTTTTATGGTCTTACTATTTTACTTTGCGTAATAGTTTCGTTCTTATCACTTGCCATAGGAGTTTTTGCTCTTGTTTCATCTAAATTATTTGAAATTGCCATAGATATTAAGGATGAAAATGATAGAACTATTTAAGGAGGAAAGCAGATGGCTATAATTGTAAATTTGGATGTGATGATGGCAAAAAGAAAAATGAGTGCCACAGATCTTTCTAAGAAACTTGGAATTACCATGGCTAATTTATCCATATTAAAAAATAATAAGGCAAGGGCTGTGAGATTTACCACATTAAATGAAATATGTAAGGCTCTAGATTGTCAACCTGGAGATATTTTGGAATATGTAGCAGATGAGGATGAGATAGAGGAATAAGAGAAGGTATAATTGGGGGAGGAAATAAGAATATGAAGATTGTTAAAACAATTTTTAAAATATTTTTGGGCTTTCTAGCGATGATATTAATCTTCATAGGATTATTCTTTGGTCATATGATTTTTACTTTAATGAGTAGTGGTATGCTTTTTTGGGATAGTGAGGATGTAATATATGAAAACTGGAATATTAGATTACCACAAAATGGAGAAGAAATATATTATACAGATAGCGGTGCAAGTTTTCATGGAGATGGTGAAAGGTACTCAGTTTATGAATATGAAAATAAAGAAACTATAAATAGTGCCTTTGATTGGAAGAATAAAAAAGATGAAGATATGGAAAGAGAAATTAAAGAAGTACTAGAAAGGTTAAAAGAGCAAGATGTAAAAATATCAGAGGAATATAAAATTGACTTTAATAAAAAATATGAATATATCAGAAAAACAAAGGATGATAATTCTGAGTTATATTTGATTTACATAATTGAAGAAAATAAGATTTATGTTATTGAAGATATTTATTAAATTTAAATTGAGGGAATAGAAATGAAGAAAAAAATACTGACAACTATGATTTTATGTTTATCCATATTAATGATTGGATGTAATCAAAATAAAAATTTAGAGAATATGTCACATATAACAACTAAAGATTATACGGGAATTAAATGGAATGAAAAAATATATATTCCATTTTGTACAGTTGATCATGACCAAAGGGGTAAACAAATTGGAATTGTAGATAATGATAAAAATGATAAAGTTTATGAGTACAAAGGATACTCTACAGATGAATGGATTATATCTTTTTATTATTCTGGAGAAATGGATAACTCTATGTTAATGAGAGAGATAAGTGTAATTGATATACCAGATAATCTACACTTAGAATATGAATGAGACTAGCTTTATGTTCAAGTAAATATAATAGATGTAGATTAAAAAGGAGGAAGTTATGGGGATAACAATGTACTTACTGATAATGTTTTTTATATCAACTTTAGCATTAATAATTGGTATTATTACCAAAAATAAATTACTAGTAATTATTTTTGGTTTGATAGATTTTTTTATAATAGCTTTTATATTATTTTTAGTATTT
>NZ_JANKBY010000475.1:0-2079 GCF_024621905.1 Terrisporobacter muris | reverse complement strand
GACTTGACCAAAATAAACCTAAAGGTTTATATCGCCAACTAAATCTTTAATTATATGTTTATAAGGAAGATTTTAGTTGCTAAAAATAAATAATGGAAAACATTAAATGTTAGCAGTTTTGAAAGTATTAAAAACTTTCTAAAAAAGTAATAAAAAAAGTTGACAACTATATATATAAATGTTATTATAATACTTGTCTAACGAAACAGTTAATTTTATGTGGTTATTATAGCAAAGAGGATACACCTGTTCCCATTCCGAACACAGAAGTTAAGCTCTTGAGCGGCAATGGTACTTGGGGGGCGACCCCCTGGGAGAGTAGCACGTAGCCACGTAATGTTCCAAGGTAGCTCAACGGTGGAGCACTCGGCTGTTAACCGATAGGTTGAGGGTTCGAGTCCCTCCCTTGGAGCCAAAGAATACAAGTTAAAAATAATATGGCTCATTGGTCAAGCGGTCAAGACACCGCCCTTTCACGGCGGTAACAGGGGTTCGATTCCCCTATGAGTCACCATTATGGGACCATAGCTCAGCTGGGAGAGCACCTGCCTTACAAGCAGGGGGTCACAGGTTCGAGCCCTGTTGGTCCCACCATAAAACTTATAAATGCGGCCTGGTAGTTCAGTTGGTTAGAATGCCAGCCTGTCACGCTGGAGGTCGAGGGTTCGAGCCCCTTCCAGGTCGCCATAATAAGATTAAATACTATGCTGGTGTGGCTCAACGGTAGAGCAGCTGACTTGTAATCAGCAGGTTGTAGGTTCGATTCCTATCACCAGCTCCAAAAGACTTAGGAGGATTTCCCGAGCGGCCAAAGGGGGCAGACTGTAAATCTGTTAGCAATGCTTTCGGTGGTTCGAATCCACCATCCTCCACCAAAGAATAATATTATATGCGGGTGTAGCTCAATGGTAGAGTTCCGGCCTTCCAAGCCGGCTGTGAGGGTTCGATCCCCTTCACCCGCTCCAGTAAAAAAAATATGGGTGCATAGCTCAGCTGGATAGAGCAACGCCCTTCTAAGGCGTGTGTCCGGGGTTCGAATCCCTGTGCGCTCACCATATATACTGGGGATTAGCCAAGTCGGTAAGGCACATGACTTTGACTCATGCATGCGTAGGTTCGAGTCCTGCATCCCCAGCCATATAAAAATATGACTCATTAGCTCAGTCGGTAGAGCACTTGACTTTTAATCAAGGTGTCCGGAGTTCGAATCTCCGATGGGTCACCATAAAATTTGGAGAGGTGTCCGAGTGGTTTAAGGAGCTGGTCTTGAAAACCAGTGATGCTTAACGGCACCGTGGGTTCGAATCCCACCCTCTCCGCCAAAATAATGGAGAAGTACTCAAGTGGCTCAAGAGGATCCCCTGCTAAGGGATTAGGCTGGATTAAACCGGTGCGAGGGTTCGAATCCCTCCTTCTCCGCCAATTTTTACGAGGTGTAGCGCAGTTTGGTAGCGCACTTGGTTTGGGACCATGGGGCCGGGGGTTCGAGTCCCTTCACCTCGACCAAAATAATATGGACCATTAGCTCAGTTGGTTAGAGCGCCCGGCTCATAACCGGTAGGTCTGGGGTTCGAGTCCCTGATGGTCCACCATATTTACATAGGGGTGTAGCTCAGTTGGTAGAGCGTCGGTCTCCAAAACCGTGCGCCGGGGGTTCGACTCCCTCCACCCCTGCCATATAAAATTTAAAGTAGTATTTTACTAATTTATACTTCGAGGTGTAGCGCAGTTTGGTAGCGCACTTGGTTTGGGACCATGGGGCCGGGGGTTCGAGTCCCTTCACCTCGACCAAAATTAGGGCTTATAGCTCAGGTGGTTAGAGCGCACGCCTGATAAGCGTGAGGTCGCTGGTTCGAGTCCAGCTAGGCCCACCATTCGCCCAGATAGCTCAGTCGGTAGAGCAGGGGACTGAAAATCCCCGTGTCGGTGGTTCGATTCCGCCTCTGGGCACCACAAAGAACTTTGAAAATTAAACAGTAGGTTAACAATAAATTAATTCTTTAAGAATTAAACTGAAACAACAAACAAACCAAGCCAGATATTCAGATAATGATTAGTCTGAGCAATGGACAACTTTTT
>NZ_JANKBY010000474.1:0-2096 GCF_024621905.1 Terrisporobacter muris | reverse complement strand
CCGATCTTTTCACTAAGATTTATAATTTCTTCCACACAGCCAACTTCTTCTATTATTTTCCCAAGAGTTATAGTACTTATTCCCTTTATTGATTTTATACACAAATAAATATCCTTCTTATACATGGTTTAACTCCAATCTAGATTTAAAATATGTATAATAAGCTTTTCTAAATGAGTAAGATTCCAATATATGATTTTTCTTTATATTTTCTTCACCTTCTAAATCAGCTATTGTTCTAGCAACTTTTATTAACTTCGTATAGCTTCTATTGCTTAACTCATGCTTATTATAAATATCATCTAATATATTTTTACTTTCTTCATCTAATTCACAATATTTGTCTATCATAGTTGTACTCATCTCATTGTTAGTATTTATAAGTTCATTTTTAAATCTTAGTTTTTGTATTTCCCTTGCTTTTTCCACTCTACATCTTATTTCTTCAGAAGTTTCTTCCTGTGATTTTTCATTAAGTTTTTCGAAAGGAGTCTGTATCATTTCCACAAATATATCAAACCTATCTAAAAGTGGTCCTGATAATCTATTTCTATATCTAATAATCTCATAACTTTGGCAGCGACATTCTGTCTTTGACAAATATAAACCACAGGGGCAAGGATTCATAGCTGCAATAACTAACATATTACAAGGATACTTAACATTTTGTCTTACTCTTGCTATATTCACATATTTATCTTCCATTGGTTGTCTTAAACTTTCTAATATTCTTCTATCAAATTCTGCTACTTCATCTAAAAATAATACACCTCTATGAGATAAAGTAATTTCTCCTGGCTTTGAGTTAAAACCTCCACCTACTAATGATTGCATGGTTGTACTATGATGAGGTGATCTAAAAGGTCGCTCTGTAATTATTCCATCCTCTTCATTAATTAAGCCTGCAATACTATAAATCTTGCTTATTTCAATCATTTCTTCTTTGTCTAATTTGGGTAGTATAGTTCTCATACGTTTCGCAACCATAGTTTTTCCTGATCCAGGTGGACCCACCATGATGAGATTATGATTTCCTGCTGCACATATTTCTGCAGCTCTTTTCACAAAATAATTTCCTTTTACATCTTTAAAATCTTCAGTGTAATTAAACTCAACATTATGTACTTTTAAATCTTTATAATTTAAATCAATATTTTTATTCCCATTAATATAATTAATACATTCCTGCAAATTTTTTACAGGGATAATTTCTATTCCATCAATAAAATTACTTTCTCTTAAATTATCATACGGTATAAATATACGTTTAAAGTTTTCCTTTTTTGCTCCAATTACTAAAGGTAAAATTCCCTTTACCTTTCTCAAGTGCCCATCTAAAGATAATTCTCCAACAAAGATGCACTCATCTAAGTAATAATCATCTCTATTCAAATATTTCCTCAGTATACCTATGGAAATTGGTAAATCTAAAAATGAACCTTCTTTCTTTATATCTGCCGGTGATAAATTTACTACTATTCTTGAATTGGGGAAATCATAACCACTATTGATTATTGCTGATTTCACCCTTTCCCTAGCTTCTCTTACTTCCGTCCCTGGAAGTCCAACCACATTAAATGATGGAATTCCTCTCGTTATATCCGTCTCCACCTTTACTAAAAAGCTATCTATTCCTATTAAATTATTAGAATTTATTATACTTAACATGTTTCCCCTTTCTAAAAAGCATTCACAATATGATTTATTTTCTTTTCATTAAAATAAATTTCAATTACATCAAATCTAATGGATAAATTTTCTAAGGAGTTATCCAAAATATAATATTTTGCCACACTAGTTATCTTTCTTTTTTTCTTATAATTTACGGCCTCCGATGGATATCCATAATTTATATTGCTTCTACCTTTGACCTCAACGAAAACTAATTCACCATTCAATTTTGCTATTAAATCTACTTCACCCATTTTTGTTCTATAGTTTCGTTCTATTATTTTTCCACCTTTAGAAATAATGTATTTTAATGCCATTTCCTCGCCTAATTTACCTTTTTCAATATTATTCATATTTTCACCTTATTATTTTTATTATGTGATTATTGTCAAGGTAATTGCCATATATACAATTTTTTTTATAAT
>NZ_JANKBY010000473.1:0-2099 GCF_024621905.1 Terrisporobacter muris | reverse complement strand
AATAAGAAATAATTTAAGGAGAATTAGAAATGAAGTTTATAGAATCATCATTTATTCCAAATAAAAAAATAAATTTAGCTTTAGTCGATAATAGAATCTCTGATAATATGAGTAAATATATAAGCAAACTAAATATAAATCTAATTAAAACTATAAAATGCGATGAAGCTTATGATGCCATAAGTTATCATCCTGACATATGTGTTATTAAATTGAATAATAATGATATTTTAGTAGCTCCAAATGTCTATGATTATTATAACAATAATTTAACACCTTTAGGATTCAATGTGATTAAAGGTAATTTACCTATAGATAACAAATACCCTAATAACGTTCAATATAATGTTGCTATATTAGGAAATAAAGCAATTCATAATTTTAAATATACAGATAGCATTTTGTTAGACTATATCGAAAAGAATAAAATGGAAAAAATAAATGTTAATCAGGGATATTGTAAGTGTTCAATCTGCATAGTTGATGAAAATTCAATTATTACTTCTGATGAAGGAATTTATAATGAAGTTATTAAACATAATATTGATTGTCTTTTAATTGAAAAGGGACATATAGATTTATTCGAATTGAACTATGGTTTTATTGGTGGATGTAGCGGCTTAATAAGTAAAGATACACTTGCATTCTTTGGAAGAATAGAAAATCATCCAAACTTCAAAGATATAGAAAAATTTTTATCAAAAAGAAATAAAAAAGTCCTATCTCTCAGCGATGAGAAGCTTACGGATTTAGGTTCTTTAATCCCATTAATTTAGTCTAAATAATTTTCATATTTTATACAATAAGCATGATAATTATTAATAAGAAAGGTATATTTTATCTATACCTTCCTTATTAATTAAATCTAATTTATATATGAACGATCTTTGTTGCTATTTTTTCGCCAAAAGAAGTATCATGCTCTACAAATAGCATAGTTGGTTTTTCATTTAACATTAACTCTTCTACTTGCATACGAGAAATAACATCTATAAAATTAAGGAGCTCATCCCAAATATATAACTCTGATTTTTTGCATACGCTTTTACTTATAAGTATTTACACATCGAAAAAAGCTATATTTAACTTATATTCAGATAAATGATTTACTTTGCCATTAATCTTATTCTTGATTTAAAGTAGTTTTAGGCATAATTAATAGAGTATTAATAAACAATCTGCAAAAAACTATTAAACTATTTATTTTGAATAAGATTATTTTCTCACTTTACCTGAACACTTTCATAATTTAATGTAATTATTATATAACCCTACTCATTGATAGTCAAATTTTATTTTCTATTTAGTTGTAAGATATTTGATTTTCGTTATATAATATATATAACAAGTACATTATAGTTTGGAGTGATAAAATGATATTAAATTTGGATTTTAACAGTGATGTTCCTATATATACACAAATTAAGGAACAAATCATAAAATCTATTGCCCGTGGTGATTTGAAAATAAATGAGTCTTTACCGTCTGTTAGAATAATGGCTGAGGAGATTGGTGTTAATCTTCATACTGTAAACAAATCATATAATTTGCTTAAAGATGAAGGCTATATAAATATTGATAGACGTAAAGGAGCAATAGTTAATACTCTTCCACTTGCTAAAAAAGAAGATAATATGGAAAAAATAAAATCTATGCTAGAACTTTTAACCGCGCAAAGTTATCTTTTAGGAATGACTAGAGAAGAGTTTTTAAATTGCAGTAATGAATTTTTTGACGGTTATGAGGTGAAACATTATGAATAGTACAATAGCAGTTATTATAAATCTTCCCATGTTACTACTTTTATATCTAATAATGTTTTTTACTCAAGCTCTAAGTGGAAAAAGACAGTTTTATGGGGTAAGTTTAAATAGCGATTATTTTAATAAGAAAGAGTTCAAATCCTTAGATAAAAAATTTAAAAGTCTTCTTACTATAGGATTTCTTATTTTTATAATAATAACATTAGTTTGTATTTATTCCTTTAAAGCTTATGAGATTGCATTTGTTCTTCCCATTTTAGGATTTTGCATATATGAGTTTTGTGTATTTATTTATGTTCACAACAAAGTAAAAGCTTTAAAGAAAGATTTGTCCTT
>NZ_JANKBY010000472.1:0-2136 GCF_024621905.1 Terrisporobacter muris | reverse complement strand
TTATATAATTTTTAAAAATAATAATATAGAAGAAATTATAAATACAATCTCTTCTCTTAATATAAATTATACTACTATAGGTATAGTTTGTAGTTGTACTTTTATTATTTGTGAAGGTATAAATATAGGTAGAAATTTAAAACTTATGGAGTATGATATTAATTTTTTTACATCGATAAAATATGCAATTGTAGGATTATTTTTTAGTTCTGTAACACCTTCTGCATCAGGAGGACAGCCAATGCAAGTTTATTATATGCATAAAGATGGAATTCAAGTATCACATTCATCTTTGGCACTGCTTATGGACCTTGCTAGTTTTCAATTTGTAACAGTAACTATGGCTATAGTTGGATATATAGCTGAGCATAAATTACTAGTTAATACATTAGGGAGTATAAAATATTTAGTTTTATTAGGAATTATTTTAAATACATTAGTTATGCTACTTATATTAACAGCAATTTTTTCAAAAAGATTTATAGGAAAGTTTATCGATTTTATTTGTTTTATTTTAGGAAAGATTAAATATAAAAAAGTAGATAAATTTAAAGAGATGGCAACAGAGCAGGTAAAAGAATACAAAGAAAGTGCTAAGTATTTCAAGGAAAATAAACTTACAGTTTTGAAAGTTTTGATGACCACAACAGTACAAATAGTGGCTCTTCATAGCGTACCATTTTGGATATATAAAGCATTTGGCTTAAGTGGGTATTCTTTAACTACAGTAGTTATGTTACAAGCAGTTTTATATATTAGTGTATCTGCTTTACCGTTACCTGGAGCTGTAGGAGTTAGTGAAAGTGGATTTATGGTTATTTACAAAACTTTATTCCCAGCTCAAATTTTAAGTTCAGCCATGCTTGTAAGTAGAGGAATAAGTTTTTACTTATTAGTATTAATAAGTGGTATATTTATTGCAGGTACTCACATTTTAAATATTAAAGGAAATCACTATGTTAAAGTTACGAGAAAAAGAAGAGGTGAAAATTTTGACTTATAATATACTTGTTGTAGAAGATGATATAGATATAATAAAGCTACTAAAAATTTATCTTGAAAGTGATGGACATAGAGTTATGTCTGCACAAAACGGAATAGATGCTTTAAATATAATAGAAAATATAAAAGTAGATTTAGTAGTTATGGATATTATGATGCCTAAAATGGATGGTTATGAGTTAACTATGCAAATTAGATCAAAATATACTATACCAATAATTATTTTATCTGCTAAAAATGAAGATGATGATAAAATTCTAGGGTTAAATTTAGGTGCAGATGATTATATAACAAAGCCTTTTAATCCAATGGAAATAGTGGCAAGAGTTAATTCTAATTTAAGAAGATTTTATCATTTTAATAAAACTATTGTAGAAAAAGAAGAAACACAATTAATAGTAGGAGACTTGACTTTAGATACACAAAAATTAGCTTTATTTAAAAGAGGAGAAGAAGTTATTGTAACTCCTACAGAGTATAAAATCTTGGCTCTTCTTATGAAAACTCCAGGGAAAGTATATACCAAATTACAGATGTGTGAAGCAATTAATGGAGATTATATTGAAAGTGATAATAATACTATGATGGTTCATGTTTCTAGGCTTCGTGAAAAAGTGGAAGATGATTCGAAAAATCCTGAGTATATTAAAACTGTAAGGGGGATTGGTTATAAAATTGAAAAAAAATAAAAGTAGATTTTATACAATTTTAGTTAGAAACTATATTTTTTTTACAGGTATTATTGTAATTTCTATTATATGCATATTGAAAGGTGTAAATTATGAAATAAAAAATATTGTTAGTGAACCGATGGTTAAAGAATTAGTAGATTATGCGAGTTTAATTCGTGATAAGGAATCTGGCAAAATTAATAAGTCACGTATAAAAAAATTAGCAGGAAAAGATAGCTTTATTCAGATTTTAGATAAGGATAATAAAGTTATCTATGAAAGTGATCCTAACAAAGTTAATAAAAAATTTACAGATGAAGAACTGAAATATATACATACTCTATCCCATGTCCAATAAGTTTCTATTCTTGTGTGTTTTTTTCCATTCACTGTTGTAGTCACAGTTCTCGTGTGCATAGTGTATTTTTCCTTTACTCTTTCAAGTTCTAAGTATTTTCCTTTA
>NZ_JANKBY010000471.1:0-2153 GCF_024621905.1 Terrisporobacter muris | reverse complement strand
CAAACAATAAAAGAAACTGTTATATATTAATTTTAAATAATTAATGAAACAGTTCCCTTTTAATACTATGGAATTTTTATTTTATAAAAAATGTTAATTACTAATGTATTTGCCTAAAAAATCAGTTACTGTATTCCAGTAAAGATCTGGATTAACTAAGTCAGCTTTTCCATGACCAGCATTTTGTACAGTAAGTTTACTTTTTTCAGAGCTTGTAGCCTTATAAAGTTCATCCATCATATAGTATGGAACAAAGTCGTCCTTATCTCCGTGAATATAAAGTATAGGAGTTTTTGATTTTGCTACTTGCTCAATAGGAGAAGCATCTTTAAGTGAATATCCAGCTTTAACCATTGTCACCATATTAGAAAGATTCATTACAGGGAAAGCTGGTAAATTAAATAAAGCTTTTAGTTGGTAAGTAAATTCATTCCAAACTGAAGTATAACCACAATCTGCAATGATAGCTTTAACATTATTAGGTAAATTCTCTCCAGATGTTGATAAAACAGTAGCAGCACCCATAGATGTACCATGTAAAATTATTTCTGATCTAGGATTATCTTCAAGAATATTATTAATCCAGTCGATTATATCGAGCCTATCATCCCATCCCATTCCTATATAATCACCTTCACTTTTTCCATGTCCTCTTAAATCTGGAACTAGAATATTATATCCCATTTCATAAAAATGTTTAGCTTTAGAACTTACTAATTCACCTTCAGAAGTATAACCATGAACTACAATAGCCCATTTATTAGTTTTAGTTTCATTTTTAACTTCGTAGCCATGTAATTTCAAGTTATCAAAAGAGTTTATATATTTATCTGTATAATTTGAATTTTTTATTAACCAATTAACATCTTCTTCTACTTCTCCTTCAGTATCATCATCATCTCCAAATATCATATCTTTTGATGTAAATGGATTAATAGCTAAGTCATAAAAATAGTTCCCTATAAAAATTCCTGTACTAACAGTTATTAATAATAAAACTGTCGTTAAGCTTATTATGATTTTTTTCTTTTTAGTCATACTCAATCTCCTTGTATTTTAAACCTAGATAATATACTATCATAAAAATAAATATTTTGAAATACGAAATATATGCAAATAAAAACAAAAAGAATATTACTGAATTAAAATTTTCAGTAATATCCTTTTTTAAGCAATTTATCATTTAATATATTTTTTCAAATAGTCACTTATAGTTGACCAATACAAACGAGGCTGAGCTAAATCTGAGTTGCTATGTTCACCATTTTTTATAGTAACTTTCTTTTTGGGAGAGCTTGTAGCACTGTATAGTTCATTCATCATAGATATAGGAACAAATTTGTCATTATCACCGTGAAGATAAAGAATAGGTGTTTTTGATTTTTTTACTGAATCAATAGCAGATGCATTTTTTAAAGAATATCCGGCTCTTAATACAGTTACCAAATTGGTAAAATCAATTATTGGGAAAGAAGAACTATTAGAGTAACTTGTAATTTCATAATCAAAAATATCATATACAGAAGTGTAAGCGCAATCAGATATTATTGCTTTAACATTGTCAGGCAAATTCTCTCCAGAAGTCATTAAAACTGCGGCACCTCCCATAGATGTACCATAGAGTGCTATTTCAGCTTTGCTATCATCTTTTATTATTGAATTAATCCAAGCAATTATGTCTATTCTATCATCCCAACCCATACCTATATAATTTCCTTGACTTTTTCCATTGCCTCTTAAATCAGGGACTAAAACGTTATATCCCATTTTATAAAAACTAAGAGCTTTTCTACTAGTTAACTTTCCCTCTTCTCCATAACCATGAACTACAATAGCCCATTTTGATGTTTTTTTAGGTTGTTTAACAACATAGGAATGTAATTTTAAGTTGTCAAAGGAAGTTATGTATTTATCTTTGTAATTAGATTTTTTAATTAACCAGTGCTCATTATAAGAAGAACTTTCAAAGGTATAGTCAGCATAGATTGTGTTTTTAGAAGTATTGGCGCTTATTACCACATTATAAAGTAGATTACCCACAAAGGTACCAATACTAATACTTGCTATTAAGATTATGAATAAAATTGATAATAAGAATTTTTTGAGTTTTTTCATAATATATGGTCCCACCTTAAAATTATAAAATACAAAAA
>NZ_JANKBY010000470.1:0-2162 GCF_024621905.1 Terrisporobacter muris | reverse complement strand
AAAATCAAATCTAAAAACTCTATAGCCTCTTTATTTTCTTTTAAGTTATTTAATAAATAAGCTTCTTTTGCGCTTATATATGAAAATGCCAATTGAGATATGGTATTTATATTAAACTCTACATCATAATCAAATTTTCCTTCTTCAACGCTTAATTGATTATTTTCTAAAGTAATTTTAAATATCTTATTATTTTCCTTTATATAATCATCTTTAAGAGAAATAATTAAGCTCGATTGATTATTACCTTCTATATTCAAGCTTTCTAAAAAACTCTTAAAGTTAATAATTCTGCCCATCATAAAAGGCTTTAATTTCATGGTTACAGTTCTTGGATTTGATAAAATAAATCTTATTTTATCATCTACAGGTGATGTTATATTTACTTTTTTGCACTGAGTGTTATGATTGTATATAAATCTTAACATTCCCTTAAGAGCATTTATATTTTTATAGTATAACTCTCTAACAAAAATACTTTCTCCATTTATGAAGTATATTATATATCCATCACTTCCCTCATTTTCATGAATATAAATATGCCCATCTTCACTTTCTACTTCTTTAAATAAATTTTTATAGTAGTTTTCATCCCTTACTACTATTCCATTTAAGTTTTCTAAGAAAGATTCTTCTATATTTATCATTTCATTAATATGATTTAAGCTAGCTTTTTTTAAACATCCTAAAGATTTAAATCCTCTTAGATCTTCCATATTAATTTCATATTCTATTTGGTCATAACAATGCTCATAACCATATTTTCTATATAATCTATAATCTATTGGCATTAATATGGATACTAGTTGATCTTTTTTATATAACTCATTTAAAGTAAAATCCATAATATGCTTCATATACCCCCTACCCCTAGCTTCTGGTAAAGTAGAGACTCCTACTACATAAGATGTACTATATTCTTTATCATTCAATTTTATTTTATATTGATTTAATTGAAGAGAAGAGACTATATTCGCCTCTTCTTCAACTACTATTGTGTTATAATTTTTATATTTATTATTAAAATAATACTCTGTAAATTTAGGACCATCATTAAAACAATAGTTCCAAATTTCCATTATATTATTTTGATCACATTCACTAGCAAACCTAATATTCATAAATCTTATACCTCTCTAACAGTATATTTTTCTACAAATCTAACCGGGTGGTAAGAAAGTTTAGCTTTTCTAAGACCTTCTATTCCTAAATCCTCTTCTCTGTTTACAAATTCTACATCACTAAATTCATGAACTAAGAATTGTTGATTTATAAATGGATATAGTCCTCTTATACTTGGATTAGCTTTTTCTATATGAATTAGTGCCATATCAGGATTTATATATTCTCCCATAGTGAAAGCTTCTAATTTTCCATCTATAAATATACCTGCTATTTTAAGTTTGTCTTTTAAAACACTGTAGTTTTCAAATAACTTTTTAATTCCTATAAGTTCTTCTTCCATCTCTTCATCTATTTGACCATTCTCTTCTTTATTGCTAGTCCATTCTTGCACCAAGGCTAAACAAGCATCAAAATCTTCTTCATCAAGTAATCTATATTCATATCTTCCTTCATACTCTTTTATGAAGTAATTTATGTGGTTTCTTTTCTTTACGTTTTTTCTACCTTTTAGTTCTCTCATGCTTTCCCCGTCATAAACATAATCGAATAAATCTCTTTCTTCAGTATAATCAAACTTTCCTGGGTAATTTTCTTTTAAAAATTCTACCACTTCTTTCGTTATTCCTCTAAAGTAAATCTTCTTTTGTTCTTTTTCAAAATAATCAACAACAAATTCTATAACTCCTGGCATATCTTCTTTTTTCGCTAATGGTAATATTGAGAATGTATTTCCTTCGTACTCTGCAACTATCACAGCAAATCCATCTCCTATATAGTAACCAGTTTTATATAAATGTTGCCACATGTATAATGTATTGAAACAGTATTCACATGCTTCATAATCTACTAAATCGAAATATGGATTAAGAAGTTCTCTAGATTCCATACTTATGTCTTTAAAAATCATAATTTCCTCCTAATTTATTGCTCTAAATTCTATGTTAAATAGTAATTTTACATTTGTACTTTATTATTAAGTATTTTCGTTCAAAATTAAATTTAATATATATGATACCCTAACAATATATATATAAACA
>NZ_JANKBY010000046.1:0-17309 GCF_024621905.1 Terrisporobacter muris | reverse complement strand
AATGAGTGTTATAATTACTAAAATTAGGATATTTTTTTAACAATTATTAACTTTTAAAAAATTTATAGTATACTATAGTTAATAGCAGAAAAGTTAAAAACAGTTTGGGGAGGTAGTAAAATGAAGCTCTTAACATTTAAAGGAGGAATACATCCTCCATATAATAAAGAGTATACAAATCAAATAGCTTTAAGAAAAGCAGAGGCTCCGAAAGTAGTCTATATACCTCTACAACAACACATAGGAGCGCCAGCAAAGCCTATAGTTGAAGTAGGAGATGAGGTAAAAAAAGGACAAAAAATTGGTGAACCTCAAGGGTTTGTATCAACTTATATACATTCATCTGTTTCAGGAAAAGTTACTGGTATAGAACAACATGAAATTCCAGGAGGAAAAGGACTTTGTGTTGTAATAGAAAATGACTTTAAAGAAGAATTAGATGAAAGTATATCACCAAAAGGGAATTTAGAAACATTAGACTCAAAGGATATTATAAAATATATCCAAGAAGCAGGAATTGTTGGAATGGGTGGAGCAACATTCCCAACTCATGTTAAATTATCACCACCACCAGATACAAAGATTGATGTTGTTATTTTAAATGGTGCGGAATGCGAACCATACCTTACAGCTGACCATAGACTTATGGTAGAAAATCCAGAAGACGTTGTTCTTGGCATTAGAGTAATAATGAAAGCGTTAAATGTCAAAAAAGGTTATATTGGTATAGAAGTCAATAAACCAGATGCTATAGAAGCTGTGACATCAGCTGCTAAGGAATTTCCTGAAGTAGAAGTTGTAGGACTTGAAATAAAATACCCTCAAGGGGCAGAAAAACAATTAATATATGCTTGTACGGGAAGAGAAGTTCCATCGGGGGCTTTACCATCAGCTGCAGGGGCAGTGGTTGATAACGTTGGAACAGCAGCTCAAATAGCAAAAACTATTAAGACAGGACTACCGTTAATAGAAAGAATTACAACAGTAACAGGAAGTTGTATAAAAGAACCTGCAAACTTAATAACAAAAATAGGTACAGTAGTTTCTGAAATAATTGATCAATGTGGCGGATTTAAAGAAGATGTAAAAGTAGGTAAATTTATAATGGGTGGACCTATGATGGGTATGACTCAATATACAACAAATATAGTTACTAACAAAGGTTCTTCAGGGATACTATGTATATCGGAAGAAGAAGCCAAAATAGATGAGCCAAGTAACTGTTTAAGATGTGGTAGATGCACAGATGTATGTCCAGCATTTTTACAACCGTTATATATAAGTGCTAATTCTTTAAAAGGTGACTTTGAAAGAGCGGCTGAACACAGAGCCCTTGATTGTATAGAATGTGGATCTTGCTCATTTATATGTCCAGCAAGAAGACCGTTAGTAGAATCTATAAGAAATGCTAAAAGACAAATTCAAGCTATGAGAAGAAAACAACAAGCGGCTAACAAATAATAGTTAGGGGGAAATAATATGGAAAACAAATTTATTGTATCATCATCACCTCATATTAGAAGCAATGAAGATACGTCTTATATAATGAAACAAGTAGTACTTGCCCTTGTACCAGCAGCGCTTGCTGCAGTGTATTTTTTTAGAATTAATGCATTATTTGTAATGTTCTTTTGTATACTGGGTACAGTTGGGTCAGAATTTTTATGGCAAAAAATAACTAAACAAAAAAGTACTGTAGGAGATTTTTCTGCAGTAGTAACAGGATTATTACTTGCATTTAACGTTCCAGCAGCACTTCCATGGTGGATGTGTATATTAGGTGGGGCATTTGCAATAATAGTTGTAAAAATGGTATTTGGAGGAATTGGGAATAACTTTGTTAACCCAGCCCTTGCAGGTAGAGCTTTCTTACTTGCATCATTCCCAGTAGCTATGACAGCTTGGACAAAAACAGGAGTAAACTGGGTGAGTAGTGGAAGTTTAGATGCGGTATCAACTGCAACACCACTTAGCTTTTTAAAAGCAGGAGCAGCTGGGCTTGAACCATTAAAAGAAAGTGGAGTGTCGTTAGTAGACATGGCACTAGGTAATATAGGTGGCTGCATAGGTGAAACATGTGCGATTTTAATACTTCTAGGTGGGGTTTATCTAATTTATAAAGGAATAATTTCATATATCATGCCAGTATGTTATTTAGGTACAATATTTATATTAAGTTTCTTATTAGGTGGATTCAATCTTGAGTTCGCAATGTTCCAAATTTTAGCTGGTGGTGTTATGTTAGGTGCATTCTTCATGTTAACTGACTATACTACATCACCAATGACGAAAAAAGGACAAATTATATATGCTGTTTTAGCAGGTGTAATTGCAACAGTAATCAGATTATATGGTGGATATCCAGAAGGATGTTCATATTCAATATTATTAGCTAACGTTGTTACTCCATTAATAGATAAATTTGTAAATAACAGAGTATTTGGGGAGGTGGCTAAGAGTGAATAGCATATTAAAATTAGGATTAAACTTATTTGTTATTTGTGCAGTTGCAGCAGGTCTTTTAGCTGGAACAAACCAAATTACAGCTCCTTTGATAGAACAAAGAAATGAACAAGCTAATAATGAAGCAAGAAAAACTGTACTTTCAGATGCTAGTGAATTTAAACTTTTAGATAATAGTAAATATAAAAGTGTTTCTGATGTAGAGGTAGTAGAAGTTTATGAAGGATTAAATGGTTCTGATGTATCAGGATACACTATCAAAGTTCTTCCAAAAGGATATGGTGGAGAAATTGAACTTATGGTAGGTATAAAAGCAGATGGAAGTATATCAGGAGTTAATATAGGAAACATGACTGAGACTCCAGGCCTTGGTGCTAAAGCTCAAGAAGAGGCTTTTTATGGTCAATATGCAGGAAAACCAGCTACAGAGCTTAGTGTTATAAAAAGTGGGGCTGCAGGAGAAACAGAAATACAAGCAATATCAGGAGCTACTATTACATCTAAGGCTGTAACAACTGGAGTTAATGCAGCAGTAGAAGTATATGATAGCATCAGTAAATAGGATAGGGGGAAAACATTATGAGTCTAGGAAAGATATTTAAAAATGGTATTATAGACGAAAACCCAACCTTTGTTCAAGTTATAGGTATGTGTCCGACTCTAGCTGTAACAAGTTCTGCAATAAATGGTATAGGTATGGGTCTTTCAACAGCAATAGTTTTAGCATGTTCAAATATAGCTATATCATTACTTAGAAAAGTAATACCAGATAAAATAAGAATACCAGCATTTATAGTTGTAATAGCAACTTTTGTTACAATAGTTCAAATGGTCTTAAAAGCTTTTGTGCCAGCACTAGATCAAGCTCTTGGATTATATATTCCGTTAATAGTTGTTAACTGTATAATATTAGCTCGTGCAGAAAGTTTCGCATCTAAAAATGGACCAATGGAATCTGCAGTTGATGGTATAGGAATGGGACTTGGATTTACTTTAGGCCTTACAATATTAGGGGCAGTTAGAGAATTATTAGGGGCAGGATCAATATTTGGTTTAAGTATATTTGGTGCTTCTTATCAACCAGCTTTATTATTTATACTACCTCCAGGTGCATTCTTAACTTTAGGTTTCTTAATGGCACTATTTAATAAAGTAGTAAAGAAAAAAGCGTAATTAAGGGGGAAGTCATATGAATTATATATTATTATTTCTAAGTATTGTACTTGTTAATAACGTTATAACATCACAATTCTTAGGTATATGTCCTTTCTTAGGTGTTTCTAAGAAAATAGATACGGCAGTAGGTATGGGGGTTGCAGTTACCTTTGTTTTAGCATTAGCATCTGTAATCACGTATTTTATACAAAAAATACTTAATATAACATCAACTGGATATTTACAAACGATTGCTTTTATTTTAGTAATTGCTTCCATAGTTCAGTTTGTTGAAATGGTTATAAAAAAGATGAGTCCGGCATTATATCAAGCACTTGGTGTATATCTACCACTTATAACAACTAACTGTGCTGTACTTGGTATTGCATTAGTCAATGTACAAAATAATTATAATTTAGTAGCTACATTGATTAATGGTACAGGTGCAGGTGTTGGTTTTACGCTAGCTATAGTATTGTTCGCAGGAATAAGGGAAAGACTAGAATTAGCTGATATACCAGAAAGTTTCCAAGGGTACCCAATAACATTAATAGCAGCAGCTTTAATGTCAATAGCTTTCTTAGGATTCACAGGATTAATACAATTATAAAATAGGGGGGTGATTTTGTGAGTATAATAAAAGCAATTTTACTTTTAGGTGGATTAGGATTAATATTCGGAGCAATACTAGCCTATGCATCTAAAAAATTCGCCGTTGAAGTAGATGAAAAAGAAGAAAAAATACTTGCAGTACTTCCTGGAGCAAACTGCGGTGGTTGTGGATTCCCAGGATGTGGAGGATTAGCAGCTGCAATAGCAAAAGGAGATGCGCCAGTTAATGGATGTCCAGTTGGTGGAGCAGATGTAGCTGCCAAAGTTGGAGAAATAATGGGTGTAGCGGCAGATAGTGGAGAAAGAATGGTAGCAGCAGTAAAATGTAGTGGTACATGTGACAAAGCAAAAGATAAATATGAACATCAAGGTTTAAAAGATTGTAGAGCGGCGGCAGCTTTAATTGGTGGGTCAAAAGCTTGTAGTGCAGGATGTTTAGGATTTGGAACATGCGTATCTGTATGTAAATTTGATGCTATTAAAATAGAAAATGGAGTAGCAGTAGTAGATGAAGAAAAATGTGTGAATTGTGGAAAATGTAAAGAAGCATGTCCAAAAGGTTTAATAGTAGAAAAACCAGCTAGTAAAGAAGTGTTTGTAAAATGTAACAGTCATGAATTTGGGAAAGCAGTAAAAGTAAACTGTTCGGCAGGTTGTATCGGATGTGGAGCTTGTGCAAAAGTTTGTCCAGTTGAGGCTATAACTTTAGATAACAAGCTTGCAGTAATAGATCAAGAAAAGTGTATAGGATGTAAAGTCTGTGTGGCAAAATGTCCAACAAAGGTTATATCAGGTGATGTTAGCGACAGAAGAAAAGTTACTATAGATGAAGAAAAATGTATAGGATGTACTGCTTGTGCAAGACAATGTAAGTTCGGTGCAATAGAAGGTGAAAAGAAACAAGCACATAAAATTGATCAAGATAAATGTAAAGGCTGTCACTTATGTTTACCAAAATGTAAAAAAGGTGCAATGAGTTTAGTTGATGAAGAAGTTAAAGCAACAAACTAGTTAAATATGCAAGATAAAATAGATATTAAAATAATCTAAATATGGTTAGAATAAAGGTATGGAAATAATCCATACCTTTATTTTTATTCAAAATCAAACCATAAAAGCTTTATAATTATTTAAAAGAAAAATCATAAATATAACAATTATGTAATTAAAAGACTCGATATTAACATTGAAATTTTTACAATATAATGATAAACTTAATTAGTACAAAAATAAAGTACGAGGTGAGGTGAGATAATGGATATAATATTAGCATCGAAATCACCTAGAAGAAGAGAAATCTTAGGAAATACTAAGGTGAGATTTTCCGTAAAAGAAAGTCAAATTGATGAAATAATCAAAGCAAATGAATCACCAAAAGAAACAGTAATGAGGCTTGCATACGAAAAAGCATTAGATGTGGCAAGTAGCAATAATGACTCACTAGTAATTGGTGCAGATACAATTGTTGTCATAAATGAACAAATTTTAGGAAAACCTAGAAATGAAGAAGAGGCATATAATATGATTAAGTTATTGTCGGGAAAAACTCATTATGTAATTACTGGTTTCGCTTTGATAAATTTAAGCTTAAACAAAAAAGTTATTGATTGTGAGGTTAGTCAAGTAACTTTTAAAGAATTATCCGAAGAATGTATAAAAGATTATATAAATACAAAAGAGTCTTTAGATAAAGCTGGAGCTTATGGAATACAAGGGTATGGAGGGTTATTAGTTAAAAATATTCAAGGTGATTATTTTAATATAGTAGGACTTCCAATATCAAAAATAAGTGACTGCTTAAAGGATTACTTTAAAATAAATCTTTTTACGGAGGGTGATTTATCTGAAAAAGTCTTCTAATTCATTAACGACAATTAGAGATATGACATTAGAAGAAAGACCAAGAGAAAAAATGATTCTAAATGGAGCAAATTGTTTATCTGATGCAGAATTATTAGCTATACTTATAAGAACTGGTACTAAAGAATTAAATGCAATTCAACTAGGTCAAGCCATAATAGATAAAGCTGATAATATTAGATATTTACAAGACTTAACTTTTGAAGAATTAAAAAGTATTAATGGTATAGGTCAAACTAAAGCACTTCAAATCAAGGCAGCTTTAGAATTAGCCAATAGGATAGCATCCTATAAGCCATTAAAATACAAAATCAAAAATCCTTGGGATATATATAAATACTATATGGAGAGTTTAAGATATCAATATAAAGAAATTTTTAAGGTAGTTCTTTTAAATACAAAAAATGAAATAATAACTGATGTGGACATTTCTATAGGAACATTAAATTCATCCCTTGTTCATCCTAGAGAAGTTTTTAGGGAGGCTATAAGAAGAAGTAGTAATAAAATTATTTTGCTACATAACCATCCTTCTGGAAATGCAGAACCTTCAAAAGAAGACAAAAGTATAACTAATAGGTTGAAAGATTGTGGTGAACTTATGGGTATAGAGGTCATAGATCATATCATAATAGGGGACGGAGTTTATTTCAGTTTTAAGGAGAATATGTTGATTTAATAAGAATAAAGTAAGGAAGGTGCATGAGAATGGCTAAAGAAAAAAAGGAAAAAAAAGGTTTTAAATCTTTATTTGGATTTGGAAAAATGACTAAGGACATGGGTATCGACTTAGGTACTGCAAATACATTAGTTTATATAAAAGGACAAGGAATAGTAGTAAGAGAACCATCTGTTGTTGCTATAAGGGATGATAGTAAAGCAGTTTTAGCAGTTGGTGAAGAAGCAAAAAGAATGATAGGTAGAACACCAGGAAATATAGTAGCTATAAGACCAATGAAAGATGGAGTTATAGCTGATTTTGATGTTACTCAATCAATGTTAAGCTACTTTATACAAAAAGCTGCAGCTAAAAAAGGAGTAGTATCTCCAAGAATAGCTATATGTGTACCTTTTGGTGTAACAGAAGTTGAAAAAAGAGCAATAGAAGAAGCTGCAAGACAAGCTGGAGCTAAAGATGCATTCTTAATAGAAGAACCAATGGCAGCTGCAATAGGAGCTGGGCTTAGAATAGAAGAGCCAGAAGGAAATATGGTAGTAGATATCGGTGGTGGTACATCAGAAATAGCTATAATATCATTAGGTGGTATAGTTACAGCTAAATCAATAAGACTAGGTGGAGACGAACTAGACGAAGCGATAGTTAGCTATGTAAAAAAAGAGTACAGCTTAATGATAGGTGAGAGAACTGCTGAAGAGGTAAAAATAAGAATAGGTTCTGCATACAAAGAGGGCGAAGAAGTTGAAATGGAAATAAGAGGTAGGGATTTAATATCTGGACTTCCAAAAACTATGCAAATATCTTCATCAGAAGTAAGAGATGCTTTAAGAGAACCAGTTAATTCTATAGTAGATGGAATTAAATCAACATTAGAAAAGACTCCGCCAGAGTTAGCTTCAGACATTATGGAAAATGGAATCATGTTAACTGGAGGGGGAGCTCTACTTAAAGGACTTGATAAATTAGTTAAAGAAGAAACTGGAATGCCAGTTAAAATAGCAGAAAATCCATTAGATTGTGTTGCTATAGGTACTGGTAAATCAGTAGAAGATGCAGAAATATTTGAAAAAGTACTAATGATGAACAATAAAAAGTAATAAAGTAGGTGCTGACCTTGAAGTTTGAAAATAATAATAAAAACAAGAAAAAGGTTAATTTTAAAGTGATAGCAACAGGTGTAGTTGCTATCACTTTAATTGGAATTGTAGGGATGTCTATTGGAAGAAGTGGAGGAAGTAATCCTCTAGGAACCAATGTAGGAATGACTGCAATATCTACCATAGGAAGTAGTATTAACAGTGGATTTACCTTTATAAAAAGTGGCTTTGAAAATGTGATAAATTTCCAAAAAAATGCGAAAAAAGCTGAGAGTTTGGAAAAAGAAAATAGTAAATTACAACAGGAAGTAATTGATCTACAAAATAAATTGGATGACGTTCAATCATTGCAAAGTTTAAAAACCGCATTAAACTTTGTTGATGAAAAATATGTTGCTAAAACTTTATCAGCAAAAGTAGTTAGTAAAAATGATGGAAACTGGTATTCAAGCTTTGTTGTATCTGCTGGAAGTAAAGATGGCGTGAAAAAGGACAGTTTAGTCATGAATGGTAACGGACTAGTAGGTATAGTATATGAAGTGTCTGAAAACTATTGTAAAGTTATTTCCTTATTAGATACAAAATCATCAGTAAGTTTTAAGTTAGCAAAGAACTCTGAATTTAAGGGGATTATTACATATGGTGAAAATATAGACGAAAAAACAGACTATAGAGACAATGGGTTATTACAAGGATATATGTTTGACTCTAATTATGATGTATTACCGGGTGATGTAGTTACGACATCAGGCCTTGGAATATTCCCAGAGGGAATCGTTATAGGTAAAGTAGGAAAGGTAATAGAGGATAAAAATAACTCATTAAAATATGTAATAGTAAAACCAAATGTTGATTTCAAAAATATAGACGATGTTGTAATCGTTGAACCAAGAAATATAAACTAGAGGGGACATCAACAATGAAAAAAGTTTACCTTTGTCTTTTGGGAATAGCTATACTGATATTAGAAAATAGCATAACTAATTATATAACTATATTTGGAGTAACAATAGATTTTCTTTTGATTTTCTTAACGATTATATCTTTGTACCTAGATGACCTAGAAAGTAGTATTATAGGGGCAGTATTAGGGTTATTAAAAGATATAAGCGTTGGTGGAATATTTGGGGTAAATGGTCTAATTTACTTTTTGATATGCTACATAATTAGTTATTCAAGAAAAAAAATATACAAAGAAAGTAAGGTTACTATATTTACATTAATTTTAGCAACAACTATATTTAGTTCTGTGTTAAATATATTAGCATCTATTGTTGTTTATAGTAGTTTTACTACTGTAAGATTGATGATAAGAGGTATAGTAATATTACCAATTTTAAATAGTATAATGGCCTTAATCTTATATAAGGCTTTCGATAAATCAATATTAAAACTTAAAGAAGATTAGTTGGTGATTTAATGGATGAAAAGAAAATTAATGATAGATGTAGGATAATAAAAAATGTGTTTCTTTTTGCCTTTTTAGTTATAATAATTAAAATTTTATATATGAATATAATAAAATATGATTATTATACAAGTTTAGCCGATAATAAAACATATAAAGAAGTTACTATAAAAGCGGCTAGGGGGGAAATTAGAGACAGATATGGAAGATTACTTGCTGGAAATGAAAATCAGTTTACTGTTCAAGTATCAATCAATAAATTAACAAAAAATGATACAAAAGAAGATAAGTCACAAGGAAATAATATTTCTCTAAAACTTATTAATTTATTAGAAAAAAATGAAGAAAAGTATACAGATGAGTTTCCTATAGTAATTGAAGATGGGAAATACTATTATACTTATGATGAAAATATAAAGCAATATAAGGAAAATAATAATATTCCGCAAGATTTAAATGCTAAAGAATCATTTTATTATTTAGTAGATCAATTAATATCTGATGGAAAATTATCGGAAGAAGATAGAAGTTTAAAGGCAACAGAGTTACAAAAAAAAGTAAATGAGGCTGGGTACTATCCACCAATACTTGTATCAACATGGACATTTACAGAAGATAAAGAAAAGAATGACTGGCTTGAAGGATACAAAGTGGATAAATGGCTGGAAGAAAATAATTTAAAATCTAGTCAGCTTAATGCAAAATTAGCATTTAAAGCAATTAGAGACTATTATTTAATAGATTCTAGCATAAGTGATGAAGAAGCTAGAAAAATATTAATAGTTAGAGACCTTATAAAGTCTCAAGGCTATACGAAATATAAACCAGTAACAATAGCAACAGATATAAATGAAACGACAATAGCAACTATAAAAGAAATGGCTCTTGAACTTCCAGGAATATCTGTATCCAATGAACCGGTTAGAACGTATCCAAACGGTACGTTAGCAGCACATATTCTTGGATATTTGGGAAAAATACCTTCTACTCAAGAAGAAGAGTATTTGAATAATACAGAAGAAAAATACTCTAAAGATGATATAGTAGGACTTTCTGGAGTAGAAAAAACACAAGAAAGTAAATTACATGGAACGGATGGATATAAAAAAGTTAAGGTTGATGCTGTAGGTAATATAACTGAAGAGTTAGAAGTTGTTGAGCCTACTTCAGGAGATACAGTATATCTTACAATAGATAAAGATTTGCAAGAAGTAACAGAAAAAGCTTTAGAAAAGACTCTTAAAGTATTACGTGATGGCGGAGTTTATGAAAGTGACTATGGAAATATAAGCGTTGCTGGTGGAAATAAAAATGCTAAATCAGGTGCTGTTATAGTTACAGATGTAAATACTGGTGAAGTTTTAGCTTCGGCATCTTATCCTACTTATGATCCAAACTTATTTGTATCTGGAATATCATCGGATGATTATGCTGCTTTACAACCAGAAAATACAAATGACTTACTTGCTCCTGCACCACTATTAAATTTGGTTACTCAAGGGTTATTCCAGCCTGGTTCAACATTTAAAATGATTACAGGTATGGCAGCTCTAGAAAATGGTTTAAACCCAGAATATAGCATAAGTGACCCAGGGGTTATTTGGCTAGGCTCAGGATCATCAAAAAAATCTTATGGTGATGCTGTATGGAATAAAAGTAGAAGCAAGCATGGTGTTACAAACCTTTATAAAGCTTTACAAGAATCTTGTAATATTTATTTCTATACTATAGGTTCAGGAGAAAATAGAGTTGGTGGGTCTGATCCTAATGCTAAAATAGGTCCAGAAGAAGTAATGGAATATGCTAAGCTATTTGGTTTAGACGAGCGTACAGGATTATATGAAGATTTAGGAACTGAAAGTGAAGGTACAGTGCCTAGTGAGGAAGCCAAAATTCAATCTACAAAATCTATGTTAAAAACATATTTAAATAAAGTTATGAAAAATAGCTTTACAGATATAACTAAGGATGAAAATCCTGAAGAATTTGCAACGAGAATTCAGCAAATTGCAAATTGGTGTGAAGAAGAAACTACACCAGGAAAAGCTGAAGTTCTAAAAAGATTAGAAGAACTTAAAGTTAAAGAAGATGATTCAGAAACTTTAGCAGATGAGATAGTGTATACTTACTTAAACTTCTCAAAATGGACTACATCAGATGCATTTAACTTAGCTATTGGACAAGGTGAAAATGCTTATACTACAGCTCAAGTAGTTAGATATATTTCGGCAATAGCAAAAGGAGGAACATTAAATAAACTTTATGTTGTTCAAAAATCTATATCATCTGACTATAGCCAAGTAGAAGTAAAAGAAACTGAATCTGAAAAAATAGATTTCAAAGATGATGATAACTTGAAAGATATAATTATAGGTATGAAAAGAGTTGTAACAGAAGGTACAGCTAAAAAAATATTAGGTGATCTTGATGTTTCTATAGCAGCTAAGACTGGTACAGCCGAAAAAAGTACTAAGATACCAACTGATAATGAATATGAGTATCTTATGAGTCATTTATCATCATATAATGTAGACAAAGATGAAGTGTTAGAGGTATATTATAAATTAAGAGCTGAAAGAGAAAAAGAATTAACTCAAGCAAGAATTGCTGAAATTAAGGAACAATTAGAAAGTAAAGATATTGATGATGAAACTAAGGCAGAACTAGAACAAGAGTTAAAAGAAGGTGTTTCTGAAAAATTACCTGACGACAATGATAGAATAAATGCAGCTTATTTAAGAAAAGCAATAAAAGAACTTAATCATAATATAACTGATGATGATATAGATGCATTTAAAGAAACATATGGTGATTTTGGGTGGTCAGCAGCTTTTGCACCAGCTGATGATCCAGAAATAGCGATATGTGTTATGATACCACAAGGTAACTCAGGGACTTATGCAACATTACCTATGAGAGATATTATAGGATATTACATGGGTCTAAGTGGTAAATCTTCTAATGATACAAATAGTAATACAAAAGATGAGACAGCAGAAGGAAATGACAATAATTCAGGAGAAGATATCATAAATTTTTCGACACAATTGAAAAAATAAAAGGTGATTAAGATATTTATGAAGAATATAGTAAATAAATTAATATCACTCTGGAGGTTGTTATGTCTTTTAGGAAATATTCCACAGAAGAGCTTATAGAGTTTAAAGGAAATAAAAAAGGGCTTATTATCAATATTAAAAAAGTAGCACCATTTGAACAAGTAAAACAAAGTATAGTAGATAGATTAGAAGAAAATGTTGGTTTTTTTAATGGGGCGAAAATATATCAAATCAATAGTGATTATTTAAATGATGTTCATATGATGATGATAAAAGAATCTATAACATCAAGGTTTGATATAGAATTTGTTGAAGAAGAAAAAGAAAGTTATATTAACACTTATGAAACAAAGTATGTGGATACTATGAGATCTGGGGAAAATATAGTCTTCGATGGTGATGTTGTGGTAATGAGTGATATGAACCCTGGTTCACAAGTTAGTTCCACTAGAAATGTTGTTATCATGGGGAATATGCATTCTGGAGCTAAAGTAGTTGCTAATGGAAATATTGTAGTAATGGGTGAAGTACGAGGGTTTGTTCATGCAGGAGCCAAAGGAAACAATTCGGCTTATGTTATAGCAAATAGTTTATGTCCTAAAATATTGCAAATAGCAGATAATATTGCAGAGGCGCCAGAGGATGATTATGAGGAATCTAAGGATGATAAAAAAATTATTCCTGAGATAGCCTTTGTGAGTAAAGACAGAATTGTTATTGAAAGCTTTTTACCTAAAACTTTAAAAAACAAGGAAATATATAGGGGGTAGTATAATGAGCGAGGTCATAGTTATAACTTCAGGCAAAGGTGGAGTTGGCAAAACAACAACTGTAGCTAACTTAGGTACAGCACTTAGTTTAGAAAACAAAAGAACAGTTGTGGTAGATGCAGATATAGGACTTAGAAACTTAGATGTAGTTATGGGTCTAGAAAACAGAATAGTTTATGATATGGTAGATGTAGTAGAGGGAACATGTAAGTTAAAACAAGCATTAATAAAAGATAAAAGATTTGAAAATCTATACTTATTACCCGCTGCACAAACAAGAGATAAAAATGCTGTAACTGTAGAGCAAATGTCACAGCTTTGTGAAAAATTAAAAGAAAGTTTTGATTATGTAATAATAGATTGTCCTGCAGGAATTGAGCAAGGATTTAAAAATGCAATAGCTGGAGCAAATAGAGCTATTGTTGTTACAAATCCTGAAGTATCTGCTGTTAGAGATGCAGACAGAATAATCGGATTATTAGAAGCTAATGAAATTGGTGATATTAGATTAATAATTAATAGAATAAGACAAGACATGGTTAAACGCGGAGATATGATGGACAAGCAAGACATAGTCGAAATATTAGCTATAGACTTAATTGGTATAGTTCCAGATGACGAAAGTATAATCATATCAACAAATAAAGGTGAACCAGCTATACTTGATACAAAATCAAATGCGGGTAAAGCTTATAAAAATATTGCTCAAAGAATATTAGGTAATAATATACCAATAATGGAAGTTGAACAAGAAACTAACTTCTTTGGAAGAATCAAAAAAATGTTTGGCGTAGCTAAATAGAATAGGGGGATATTCATGTTTGATCTTTTTAAAGCATTTTCAAGTGAAAATAAGACTAGCAAGAACGTAGCAAAAGAAAGGTTAAAATTAGTTCTTGTACATGACAGGGTAGACTGTTCTCCACAACTTTTAAATATGATTAAAGATGATATATTAAAAGTTATTTCTAACTATGCTGATATAGAAGAAGATGGTCTAGAGATAAAAATGTCTAAAACAAGAAGTGAGAACGGAGACAGACCAGTATCTGCCTTAGTTGCAAATATACCACTTAAGAATTTAAAAGACAGAAAGATATAAATTGGTCTTAATAAAGGGGGATATACTTAAGGTATATTCCCTATTTAATTCGTGAGAACTTAATGTTTATTTCTATACTAGAAAGACGGTGACAAATTGGTTAAATATAAAAATAGTTTAAAGTTATTGAAACAATTGGATTGGAAGTTAATTGCAACACTTATAGTAATTTTTACTTTTGGTATTGTTATATTAAGTAGTGCTACTCATGTAAATCAAACTGGAGATTATTCGAGATTAATAAAACAAAGTGTAGCATTTGTTTTAGGAATCGGAGTAATTATATTCATACTTCTTTTTGATTATAATTTTTTAGGACAATATTACAAAGAAATGTATGTTGCAAGTGTTGTATTATTAGTAATTGTTCTGATTCCTGGAATAGGAAAGAATAGAGGTGGTGCTATGTCGACATTGTCATTTGGACCACTTGATTTACAAACAGCAGAAGTCGTGAAATTTACTTTTATATTAAGTTATGCAAAAATTGTAGAGTTAAAAAAAGGAAGGATGGATAATTTAAAAGATATAACAAGACTATTAATGTATGCAGCGCCTATAATTGGCTTACTAATTGCCCAACCAGACTTAGGTACAGCAATAGTATTTTGTTGCATAATTGCAGGTATAATATTTACAGCTGGAATTGACTACAAAATATTGAGAAAAGCAATAATAGTAGGAATTATAGCTCTTCCTCTTGTATATTTAAGTATAGATGATTATCAGCAAGCAAGAATACTAGGTTTTCTACACCCAGAGGATACAAGTATACAAGGTAACTATCAAGTTATGCAGTCTAATATAGCCATAGGTTCAGGAGGATTTACTGGTAAAGGTCTTTTTAAAGGGACACAAAACCAAGAAGACTTTCTGCCTATACAAGATAGTGACTTTATATTTGCAGTTGTAGGAGAAGAGTTAGGTGTAATTGGTATGGTTTCCTTAATAGGCTTATATGCATATTTCTTGTACAGAATGTTGAAAATAGCTTCAGAATCAAAGGATGAATATGGAGCGCTGGTAGTAATTGGAGTAATGTCCATGTTTGCGTATCAAATTATTCAAAATATTGGGATGACGGTATCTTTAATACCTGTAACAGGAGTTACTTTGCCATTTTTAAGTTATGGAGGAAGTTCTGTATTAACTTCTATGGCAAGTTTGGGATTAGTCCTAAACATTTATATGAGAAGAAAGAAGATAAACTTCTAATAGATACAATAAAATAAATTAAAAGGGATGTAGGAGTATATTTATTATGATGAATATAGCATTAGTAGCACATGATGAAATGAAAAATACTATGGTAGGATTTTGCATTGGTTATGAACATATTTTAGAAAAGTATGGTATATATGCAACGGGAACTACTGGAAAGAGAATAATGGATGAAACTGGTCTAAAAATAAATAGATTAGCATCGGGGCCACTTGGTGGTGACCAGCAAATTGGTTCACTTATAGTTAATCAAGAAATAGATTTAGTAATCTTTTTAAGAGATCCACTAACTTCTCAAGCTCATGAACCAGATATACAAGCTTTAATTAGGCTTTGCGACGTTTACCATGTGCCAGTGGCAACTAACTTAGCTAGTGCAGAAATTTTTATTAAAGCATTAGATAGGGGAGAGTTCTCTTTTAGAGAAGTAAGAAAAACTACAAGCCAAAGAGTATAATATAAAAAAGGTTAATGTTAATAAAAAACATTAACCTTTTTATTTTTATAAAATTCTATGGCGCCATAAAACTTTATTTAAGATAACTAGCAAATTCTACACCGTAATCGAAACATTCTTTGAATGTATCGTCACTTGGGAAGAATTTCTTTTTAAGTGCTGGTTGAGGTACTTTAAATGCCATAGCTTTAAATAGGTTTTCTGCCATAGAAATACCTTCGCCACTCCATCCATAAGAACCAAATACTCCTGCAATAGTTCCTTTGTTAGCCATTGGATCTATTGATGAGAATAAATCCCACATAGGCTTAACCATAGTTCTGTTGATTGTAGGAGAGCCAACTAAAACTACTTTTGCATTTAATACAGCCCTATGCATTTCTTCGAAAGATAATTTTTCTAAATCATATAACTTAACTTTAACATCTTGAGACAATGCACCTTGTTGTATCTTTTTAGCCATATCAAAAGTATTAGTATAAGCTGATAAATAGAATATAGCCATTTCTCCTTGGTTAGTTTCATCTAAAGCGGCTTTTGACCACTCAACGTATCTAGTAACTTGCTCCATTGGTCTTTCAGATAAAATTGGACCGTGAGAAGTTAATATAGTATCAAAGTCTAATCCTAATTCAACAACTTTATTTACAGCATCTAGAACATATTTTGCGTAAGGTTTAACTATGCAATCATAGTATAACTTTGCTGAATCTAAGTATCCTTCATCATCTATTGCTTTACAATCATATTTTGAATAATGACATCCAAAAGCATCACAAGTTAATAAAACTTTGTCTTCTGGAACATAAGTAAACATTGTATCTGCCCAATGTAAGAAAGGAGCTTGAATAAACTCAAGATTTCTCTTACCTATGTTTAATTTATCACCAGTTTTAACAGTAGTACATTTGAACTCTCTGTTAACTTGGTCTCCTAAGTATAACTTTGCAGCATTTGTACATATAACATGTACATCTGGATTTATATCTAATATATATTTTAAACAACCAGCATGATCTGGCTCAGTGTGATGAATAACTACGTAATCAATATCCTTAATATCAACTAATTCTTGTAAATTACTTAAAAATTCATCCTTAAAATAATCTTTTACAGTATCAAATAACACAACTTTTTCATCTTTTATTAGATAAGAATTGTATGTTGTACCAAATTCTGTTTCCATTATAATGTCAAATATTTTTAAATCCTTATCTACTACACCAGTATAGAATATATCTGGTTTAATTTCAAAAACACTGCTCATTGTAAACCTCCTAAATATAAAAAATCATAGCACAAACTATATATACCCAATCTGATTCGGAATAAAACTAAAAATATGATTAAGATTATTATTTTAGTTATTTATGTTTTTTACTCAGAAAATAAGAAAAAAACTAAATTGGGCATATATAAATGATTT
>NZ_JANKBY010000469.1:0-2164 GCF_024621905.1 Terrisporobacter muris | reverse complement strand
ATCTATACTAGACAATTAAGAAAGGATTGAAGTTTTATGGAATTTATACCAACAAAAACAATTATATCTTCTTCTTATAATGAAAATCCTCATTGGTTTGGAATTAATTATAATATGAATATATATAAAGGTTGTTGTCATGGATGTATTTATTGTGACTCTAGAAGTAGCTGTTATCAAATTATTGATTTTGATAGAGTGAGAATAAAGGAAAACTCAATAGAAATAATAAGAAAAGAACTTCAATCTAAAAGAAGAAAGGGAGTAGTTGGAACGGGGGCAATGAGTGACCCTTATAATCCTTTTGAGGAAAAATATGAACTGACTAGACAAGCTTTAAAATTAATAGATGAGTACAGATTTGGTATAGGAATTGCAACTAAGAGTGATTTAATAACCAGAGATATAGATATACTGAAAAAAATACAAAGCCATTCACCTGTTATAGTTAAAATGACTATTACAACTTTTGATGATGAGCTATGTAAAAAGATTGAAAGAAAAGTGTGTACATCCAACAAAAGGTTTGAGGCTATTAAAAAATTAAGTGATAATAATATATACACAGGAATACTTCTTATGCCATTGTTGCCTTTTATTAATGACAATGAAGAAAATATAAAAAATATTATAAAAAAAGCTTATGAGTGTGGAGCTAAATTTGTTTTTTCATATGGCTTAGGAGTAACACTTAGAAAAAATCAAAGAGAGTATTATTTTGAGCAACTGAGAAAAATATTTCCACAACAAAATTTAGATGAAACATATATGAATGCATTTGGAGAGGTATATGAAAATCCGTGTCAAAATGTAAATTACTTATGGACAGTATTTAAAGAAGAGTGTGAAAAATATAATATCTTATATAAGATGGAGGATATAATAGATGACTATAAAAGTAAATATGAAAGAAGCCAAATAAGTTGGTTTTAATTATTGTTATATATATTTTTTTATGATATATTACAAATACATATTTAGAAGGGAAGACATAGAATGGCAGGAATGGATGAATTTAATATAAGTGAAGAAGAACTTGCTGAAATAGAGGAAATTACAGAATTAGCTGGAGGGTGTACAGATTATCTATTAAGTTCTTTGATAAATCCAGAAACAGGAGTTCAAGTTGAACTAGAAGAAGCTGATAAAAAAGTTATTTTCAAGTTAGTCTTAGACAAAACAATGGAGTATATAGAAGAATTTTCTTTTCCGGATAATGAAGAAGATTTTGGAAAGTATGTTGAAACTGTATTTACATATATGCAAGAAAATTTATAGTGAAAAAAGGAATGGTTTAAGCCATTCCTTTTATATTTTGGATAAAAGTTGAAATTAAAAGGTAAAATAAAAGAAAAATAGAAAGTTGGTTTAGTATGAAAAAAACTATATTTATTATGTTTACTATCATAATCATATTATCATTTAATATTATTAATGGTTATGCTGTAGATAATCATATACTAATAACTGCTCATAGAGGGAGCTCTTTATATTATCCAGAAAATACACTTACATCCATAGCTAAAGCTATTGAGGAAAATGCGGACTATGTGGAAGTAGATGTAAGACTTACAAAGGATAATAAAGTTGTGCTGTTCCATGATAATACTTTAAAAAGGGTAAACGGTAGAAATCAATCAATAGAAGATATGACACTTGAAGAAGTTAAGAAAGTTGATAATGGATCTTATAAAAATAAAAAGTATGACTATGAGAATATACCTACTTTAGAAGAAGTATTTGAAAATTTTAAAGGAAAGATTAAGTTTAATATAGAGTTAAAAATGAATAATAAAAAGGGTTATGAATTATCTAAAGAGGTGTCTAAATTAATAAAAGAATATTCTATGTCACAAGATGTAGTAGTGTCCTCATTTAATAAATTAACAATAGAAAAGTTTAAAAAAGATAATAAGGATATTAAAACAGGATATATAATTAGCAACCCCATAGATAATATTGAAAAGTTAGAATGTGATTTTATATCCATAAAATATAATCTACTTTCAAAAGAATTAGTGGAAAAAATACATGAAAATAATAAAGAAATACATATATGGACTATAAATGATGAAGAAGATATTAGGAAAATTATAAAATTAGGTGTGGAAAATATAATAACTGATGATGTGAATTTGGTAAAATATATACTCTTGGGATAATG
>NZ_JANKBY010000468.1:0-2187 GCF_024621905.1 Terrisporobacter muris | reverse complement strand
CCATTTTATTTCTGGTGAGTAGTGTACTCTTGTACTCATAATAAAATAACCTCCTTTAAAATCATACATATAGTATGTTTCAAAAGAGGTTGTTTTATTTATTCCCGTGTAAAGGGTTCACTTCATACACTTGGCATGGTACCTTTTTTTATATCAATTCTTTTTTCTAAGAATGAGAAATTCTTTCCACTTCCAAATAAAATTTCTTCTGAGTTAAACATTTTTGATAATAAAATCACTGCCAAAATTACAAATGCAAAATTTGATATAAATACTAAGGCAATTAAACCCAAGTTAGCTTGAAAACTTAATACACTTTTTATTAATAAAGATATATTCACAACAGGTATTATAGCCGTAGTTCTATCCAAGGTCATGTTGGGTATCATAGATGCATATGAAGGTATTAAAACTAAAAACATAACTGGTGTAATATAGTTTTGCGCATCTTTAAAACTTTTTGCCAAAGAGCATACACACATACTTACAGCTGATACCACCATGGCAAATAAACAAACACAGATCACTGTGATAAACAAAGGTCCTGCCAAGTTTGATATTTTTAAGCTATCAGAAAATAACTGACCTGTTAATTCACCCGTTGTTAAAATATATATTAATGTTAATAATATGGATATAACATTTAAAATAGCAGTTACAATGGCGCAGATGGATACTGCCATATATTTACCCATAACGAGTTCCAAGTTAGTAATAGGTAGTGTAAATAAGGTTTCTAATGTACCTCTTTCTTTTTCTCCTGCCATAGAATCTATTGCTGGATAAATCGCACCTAGAAGCACTCCCATAATTAATATAAATGGAAGTATCTGACCCAGTACAAACCCTGCTAACTCTTCATTTTTAGCCACATCTACAGTTTCATATACCACAGGGTTTAGAGTTTCTTTTACATCTAGATTTGATTGTTCTATTTTATTTTTAATTTTACTATCTTTGTATAATGAAAAAATACTTTCTAGCTTACTATTCACACTAGATGCATTTTCTTTTGATGAATTTATGTATATTTCATAATTTTCTATTTTATTTTTGCCTTTTACACTTATATATGCATCAATGTATCCTTCTTCTAAATCTTCTTTATAATTATTAGTATCTACTATATTAATATGCCCAGTACTTTCATCTGTATAGTTTTCAATTATAGATATCAATTCATTATTTGGACTTTTCTCAAAAGCAATATTAATATCTTCACTTTCAATGCTACTTATAGACATGGTCATAATTTGAGTCATTATTAACATAAGAACAGGGTATAAAATTAAAGGAAGGATAATTCCCATAAATAAAGTTCTCTTATCTCTAAGAATATCTATCATCTCTTTCTTAAAGATAGCTTTTACCATCTTAGTCCTCATTTAAATCCCCCCTCTCACTAGCTAAATTTATAAATATATCTCTAAGACTATTTGTGTTATATCTAGATTTAAGTTCTTCACAACTTCCCTCAGCTATAAATTCACCCTTATGCATCATATAAATTTTGTCACATAAAATTTCTGCTTCTTCCATATAGTGAGTTGAATATAGTACAGTTTTTCCCTCATATTTTTCTCTTTTCATAAAGTCTATAATAGATTTGCTACTAATTACATCTAAACCTAATGTGGGCTCGTCAAAAATATATATACTTGGGTTATGAATAAGACATCTTGCAATTGATGTTCTTTGAGTTTGTCCTGTAGACAAATTTTCTATTCTATTATCAATAAAACTTTCCATATCCATAATTTCAATTATATTTTCTATGGACTTTTCTATTTCTTCCTTTGTCATATCATATAAATTTCCAAAAGTAGTTAATAGCTCTCTTGGAGAAAGTCTATTATATAATTTTGTATTTCCTGATAAATATCCGATTTCCTTTTTAGCTGCATTTTTATCTTCTTCATAATCATAATCCCCTATTTTAATGTGACCAGAAGTTGGAGTTAAGATTCCACCAAGCATCCTAAGTAACGTGGTTTTTCCTGCCCCATTTGGTCCTAGTATCCCTATAATTTGTCCTTTATCCACTTTAAAAGTTAAATTATTTACTGCTAAAAACTCTTCTTTTTTTGTTCTAAATTTCTGTTTCTTACTTTCATCTTTCACTTGTCTAGTAAAAGATTTACATAATTTTTCTACTTCAATCATTAGTAAACCCCTTTTCCTTCTTTT
>NZ_JANKBY010000467.1:0-2190 GCF_024621905.1 Terrisporobacter muris | reverse complement strand
GTATAAAAGATGAATTGAATGTAATAATAGACTAGTAATATATACTAGCCTATTTTAATTGTAATTTAAAAATTTTCACCCCAAGAGTAAACCCGTTAATTTTTTAGTTGCAACTTATTTTTCTATAAATAAAGTTTAGTATTGATAACTAAGCATATTTTGTTTTTTTAGCTCATCTAGACGATTTTGAGCATCTTCATCACCTTGTTCAGCAGCCTTTGAGTACCACTTGACAGCTTCTTTGATATCTTGCTTAACACCCTTACCAGAGGAATATATATCTCCTAATAGGTATTGAGCGTTTAAATTACCTTGTTCAGCAGCTTTTTTAAATAATCGAATACCCTTTTTAGTATCTGCCTTAACTCCATCACCATTGTAATATAAAGCTCCTAAGGAAAGTTGAGCGTCTTCATCACCTTGTTCAGCAGCCTTTGAGTACCACTTGACAGCTTCTTTGATATCTTGCTTAACACCCTCGCCAGAGGAATATATCTCTCCTAGTGTGTATTGAGACTTAGCATATCCTTTTGTAGCGGCTTTTAAGTACCACTTGACAGCTTCTTTAATATCTTGTTTAACGCCCTGACCAGAGGAATACATCTCTCCTAATGCGTGTTGAGCTTCTTCATTCCCTTGGTTGGCAGAATTAATTAATAATTCAATACCTTTTTTTGTGTCTTGCTTAACGCCACGACCAAGACAGTACATGTTTCCTAAGTAACCTTGTGCTACTGCATTACCTTGTTCAGCAGCCTTTGAATACCATTTAGCAGCTTTCTCATCATCTTGTTTAAAACCTTGACCAAATAAATACATACCTGCCAAAAGAGTTTGAGCATCTGCTCGACCTTTATTAGCTGCTTTAGTGAGCCACTTAGCTGACTCTTGAAAATCTTGTTTTACTATATCTCCATCCATGTACAGGGCTCCTAAAGTAGTCTGAGATTCAGAGTCACCTTTATGAGCAGCTCTAGTAAGCGAATTGAATACTACTTCGTAACCTGGTTTAATATCATGATTTTTAAAACATACATCTTCTCTATAAGTAGAAACTGAATCATCTATGTTATTATTGATATTTGCAAGCTCTTTATTTAAACATTCTAAAATACCACTTAATAGTAGTGAATTATAGATATACCTATATTCATCATATGTCGCTGGCTTACCATGAGCAACTTTGTTTCTTAATGACCTAACTTTATGTAAAGTATCTATTGTTTTTTCATCAGATAATAATTGATTATTAATTTTTTTAAGATAATTAATAGCCTTTACTAGCTTAAGATTATCTTTATCTAAATTGAACTTTTTTGAAATTAGATTCTTTAATTCAGATTCGAATGGACATATATAGTTAAGCACAACCCCACTGTAAGATATTAATTCTTTACCATTGTTTCTTGACTCATATTCTTTACCCATATCAGTTGCAGTAGCTAATGATTGCACACTACCTTCGCTGAAGTTTTTGAATTTATTCTTATAAATAGTATATGTATTGTATAAATTATCAAGAGGTTTCCAACCAATATATATGAACGTGTTATGGTTTATGTTGTACTTAGAGTGATTCTCACCATCATACTCTACAATTAAATCAAAGATTATATCTCCATACCCCAAGTAAATATCTATTCCAAGAATTTTTCTATCTTCTAGCCCAACTAAAATCAATCTGTATGCAGTTTCAAAGAAAACTCGAATACCACTATAATCTATATTTGCTGTGCTTAGATCCTTAAATTGATATTCCATTAGTATTCCTTGCATTCTATTTTTTAGCAAAACTCTTTCTGTAAGATTTAGACTAACATTACTCTTATTCATCAATTTTTTTTGCTGTTTAGATAAGTTTATGTTAGCAAGGTCTAATAATTCACTATATACTTCACTAGGTTTTTCTGCAAATTTTATTAAAAGTTGTGCTACAGGTATTATTTCTTTGTCATCGGTACAACCTAGATTAATGTCATCTATAATATCTTTTAAAATCTTTAAAACATATCCTCTAGGTCCGCTTCTTTCTATCTTATCTTCCAAATCTGGTAGTTCGCTTTTATCAAGACTCAACAGCTCTATTTTATTTTGAACGTCTTTCTTTAACGCTTTATTTCTAGCGGTAATTTCTTTTTGTTTTAATTTAATGAATTTATTTTTGTCCTTTTTTAATTGCTTTTTTGACAT
>NZ_JANKBY010000466.1:0-2196 GCF_024621905.1 Terrisporobacter muris | reverse complement strand
ATTTCTATGAAATAGTAAAAGCTTACTGTGATTACAACTTTGATGGACCTTTCAGACCAGATCATGGAAGAATGATATGGGGAGAAACTGGAAGACCAGGATACGGATTATATGATAGAGCTTTAGGAGCTGTATATATAAACGGAATAAAAGAAGCTATAAACAAAAGTAAATAAATATTTAAGATATACTATTCAAGAATTTCTATAGGAAAAGCTTATAGGTATTCTTGGATATTACCTTTATTACTTTGGGAAAATGTTTTTATGACGGTATAAAAAGGTATTGAAATTATATTACTAATATGCTAGTATACGAGTGTAATATTATTTGTATATGTGATAAGGCATAATTATGCATTTAAATGTTAAAAAAATATCAAACTGAAATTTATATTAATTTTATTTCAAAAAGAAAATTAATATAAATTTAAAGTGATATTTAAATAAAAGCAAATAATGAAAAAATGTTATTTGCTGTTGTTAACTAACAACATAAAAAATAGTATGACTTATTATCAATTATAAAATTAGGAGGGTTTAGATATGCAATCAGCAGCTAAATTAGAAAAAAATATGTCATCGGGGAAACCGTTTGGAATGGGTGACAAAGTCGGTTACATGCTTGGAGATTTTGGGAATAGTTTATTATTTAACTTTATAGGAAGTTATTTATTAGTATTTTATACAGATGCATTTGGGATAAGTGCAGCAGCAGTTGGAACACTTATGGTTATATCAAGAGTATGGGATGCTATAAATGACCCAATTATGGGAGTAATCGTTGATAAAAGAAAAGCAGGTAAAAATGGGAAGTTTAGACCGTATTTAAAATATATGGGTTTACCACTTGGAATATTTACAGTATTAACATTCTTAGTTATACCTAATATGCCAGAAAGTATGAAATTACCATATGCATATATAACTTATATAGGATTTGGGATGGCATATACAGCTATAAATATACCATATGGTTCATTAGCTTCGGTAATGACAACAGATCCAGTTGAAAGAACTTCATTATCTACTTGGAGAAATTTAGCAGCAACATTTTCAATGATATTACTTATGGTTTTAACACCTAAATTAATATTTGATGCACAAGATGTTGTATCAGTAAAAGGTTTTGTTGTAGCAGCAATAATTTATGCCATAATAGCTAATATAGCTTATCAATTATCATATAAGATGACAACAGAAAGAGTTATTCATGAAGCCAAGGATACTCAAGAAAAAACTAGTTTAACTGAGACTGTAAAAACTTTATGCAAAAACAGAGCTTTAATTGGTTTAATATTAGGTTCATTAGGTACTTTAACAGCAGTATTCTTACCAAGTTCTTTAAATGCATACTTATTTAAAGATTATTTTCAAGCACCTGGATTATTAGGTTTAGGTGGAATGGTTGGAATGATAGGTACATTTATAGTACTACCTTTAACAACTAAATTAGTTGCTAAATTTGGTAAGAAAAACGTTTCAACTTATAGTTTAATAATATCTATAGCAGCTTATGCAGTAATGGTATTCTTCCCAAGTAAAAATCCATATGTATATATGGGATTAAGTGTAGTATCAGGTATAGGAGCAGGATTCTACAATATGATCGTATGGGCTTTAGTTGGTGATGTTATAGATTATCAAGAATATATAAGTGGGAAAAGAGAAGAAGGAACTGTTTATGCAGCATACTCATTAGCTAGAAAATTGGTTCAAGCTATAGTAGGAAGTATAGGTGGATTTGCTTTAGCAGCTATAGGTTATCAATCAGGAGTGGCTACTCAAACTGCTGAAGTTGCTGAAAGCATAAGACTTATAATAACATTAATACCGCTTATAGGATTTATATTTGGATTTATTACTATGAAGTTTGTTTATAACTTAAGTAATAAAAAATTAGAAGAAATAGAAACTGAATTAGAAAGAAGAAGAGCTTAGTTAGTTTTTAAATATTAAAAGCTTGACAAATCTCATATATAAATGCTAGTATACAAATGCAATACAACTTGTATACTAGTATTAAAATGAGATTGAGGAGGATATTTATTAATGGAAATGACATTTAGATGGTATGGACAAGATGACCCTGTGAAAATAGAGTACATCCGTCAAATACCAGGAATGAAAGGAATAGTAACGGCTATATATGATATACCAGTAGGAGAAGTATGGCCATTAGATAGAATATTAGAAT
>NZ_JANKBY010000465.1:0-2198 GCF_024621905.1 Terrisporobacter muris | reverse complement strand
TTTGGAAGTAAGACTTTAGAAATTATTGATGGGACAATAGTAGTAAAAGGGGATTCTATATCAGAAACAGTATCGTTAGAAAGTATAAAAGATGTAAAAGTTTACGAAGATATGATCCTTATATATATAAGTGGATTTGTAGCTCATATAATTCCAAGGAGATATTTAGATAAAGAAATAGAGAAAGAACTTATGAAAGAGCTTAAAAAATGTAAGGCTTTAGAACAATTAAAGTAAAACGTGCTCCTTTGGAGGTGTAACGGAGAACCGTATCATAAGTAAGTGATACGGTTTTTAATTTTATGGAAATGTATATCGTGTTAATCAAAAAAAGAAAACTATATGGTACATTATTTTTAACATAAAATTAATATACTGTATCTATGCAATAAATGTGAAATAATGTAAAATTATTTATAAAATGAATTAGTAATGTACATTAGATGTAAATTAAACATATTCAAAATAATAAAAATTAATATATAAAGGAGGAATTCTATGACAGAACTAATGATAATTAGTGGTTTAGTATTAATTATTTGTATAACTTCGACTAAGGTTTTATATAAATTTGGAGTGCCGATGCTTCTTATATTTATTGTACTGGGGATGTTATTTGGATCAGATGGATTAGTTGGAATTTATTTTGATAACTATGAATTAGCAAGTAAGTTATCTTCCCTAGGCTTGGTATTTATTATGTTTTATGGAGGTTTCGGAACAAACTGGAATATGGCTAAACCTATAGCAATTCCATCAATATTGATGTCTTCATTAGGAGTTGCAATTACGGCAGGTCTTACAGGTTTATTCTGCCATTTAGTAATAAAGACTACATTATTAGAAGGAGTGTTAATAGGAGCAATAGTTGCCTCTACAGATGCTGCATCAGTATTTGCTGTTCTAAGAGCTCAAAAATTAAATTTAAAAGGATCATTAGCATAACTTTTAGAAGTAGAAAGTGGAAGTAATGATCCGATTGCTTATATGATGACCCTTATAGTATTGACTATGATGAAGAGTTCTGGCGAATTAAGCTTGAGCACAGTAGTACCTATGATACTTATGCAAATTATATTTGGCTTAATAGTGGGCTTTTTATTTGCAAAGGGTACAGTTTATATACTTAGATATTCAAACTTTGAAGTAGATGTATTTTATACAATTTTTGTGACGGCAGTTGCAATACTTTCATATTCATTTAGTGAGTTTTTTGGAGGAAATGGATATTTAAGTGTGTATATTGCAGGAATAATAATAGGAAATAGTAAGATACCTAAAAAGAAAAGTATGTTTCATTTCTTTGATGGTATTTCATGGATTATGCAAATTGCATTATTTTTTATGCTAGGCCTTCTATCTTTCCCATCAAGATTACCTTATATTACAGCAACTTCAGTATCGATATCTGTATTTATGATATTAATTGCAAGACCACTAGCTACATTTATAATTCTTAGCCCATTTAAATTTACAATTAAGGAAAAACTATTTATATCATGGGTTGGACTTAGAGGAGCGGCATCTGTTGTTTTTGCAATATTTGCAGTTACATATGGAGTCAATATAGAAAATGATATATTCCATATAATATTCTTTATAGCTTTATTTTCTGTTGCAATACAGGGAACACTTATACCTAAGGTTGCTAGCTTACTAGATTTAGTCGATACAGAATATGAAGGTTCAGTTCTGAGAACATTTACAGATTATACAGGAGAAATAAATACTGATTTGTTAGAGGTCAACATATCAAATGATAGCAAATGGATAAATAAAATGATTATGGATGCAAATATACCAGAAGAAATACTTATTGTTATGATAAAACGAGATAATAAGATATTAGTTCCTAAAGGATCTACTGTAATAAAAGGTGGAGATACCCTAGTTCTAAGTGGTAATAATATAAAAAGTTTAATATAAATTAGTTTATGAGACTAAGTTTAAGTATTATTATGGGTTGCTAAATAAACAAGGCAACTCATTTTTGTGTTTTTAGGAATAAATTGTGTAAGCATAAAAATAGTTTCATAATCTAAGTAAACTAAAATATAAAAACTACAACAATGGCAATAGCTTTAGGGAGTAATAGATATTATAATATAATAATATTTAAAAACTAGGAGCTTACTAAATTAATTAAAAGTAATAATTTAGTATGATAAAAATAGTAAAAATAGAGACTACAAAGGATT
>NZ_JANKBY010000464.1:0-2228 GCF_024621905.1 Terrisporobacter muris | reverse complement strand
TTATCTAACTTTATGATAAATATATTATATAGCCTCTATTAAATTGGCTATATTTTAACACAATGTTGAAATTAGATAAGTTTTGAATAATAAAAAATCAAGAGTTGTATAAATAATCAAATACAACTCTTGATTTAATTCCGTTCACTAAATCAGCTTTATGAATTGGAATTTATCGTTCTGTAACTGATTTAGGATAAAGATAAAATAGACCTGAGTTACTATCAAATGTACCTACCATTGCAGTAATTCGTACATTTTTTCCATCCTCGGGTTGATAATTTAAGTATATACCATCAAATTCATAAGCACTTCTATTTTCAAATTTAAATGCTGGACCTCTTACAGAATCATAGGAAAAATCACCTGCATAAACAAGGATGTCATACCTTGTCTTATAATTTTTATAGTTCATCAAGTGAGCAATGTTACCATCAAATTCAATAATCCTTCCGTGATACTTACTTGCAAAACTTGAATATGATTCATCTATATCTGCTTTATTTGATAACATATTTGCAAGTTCCTCGCAATTATTAATAGTTAGTATTTCATCTGATATATCTTCTTGCTCTTCATTTTCTTCTGATTTATATTGTGTTGTTTCAGTTTCTTTTTCTGAGAAAGTATGATATCTTATGATAACCTCGGTGTCAGCATCAATCCATTCACCTGAGGAATAATCAAAATTACCTCCTACAGATACCTCTTCTACTTCACCTTCTTTTATCAACCATCCAGTAATCAAGTCTTCTATTTTTTCTAACTTGATATTAGTAAAACCATTATCCTCGAATGATTCTACAACGCTTTTATAATTTAGTCCATTCATTGAAGATGAATCTGATGGAGTTTTAGATTTTCCTGTATGATTTTCACTACTTCCACATGCAACGAGAATAATGCAACAAATGATTGCTATTGAAATGCACATAAATTTTTTCATATTTTTCACCTCAATAACTAAACTCTTATCTATATATATGTCATTATAATTATGTTTAATTCACATTATATAACAATAGCGACTTAATAATTTATATTGTATCATTTTCAACTTTTACTTAAAACATAGCTAAAGATAAAAATAACCCAGCCCATTTTTCAAGAATGGATTGGGTACTAATCTATATACTATTCATATCATACTAATGACATCTATCGCAGGGGTCATACTTTCCACTTGATTGGATTGTACCTTCTAAAATAGTTTTACTTCTTGATAGCGTAGAACAATTTTTTGTAGTATGATAGCTTTTTCCATTAGGTGTCCAGTAAACTTTTGATGAATTACTTTGGCTTTCATTTTTAGTGATATTATTTGTATTAGAGTTATTTATAGTATTATTATTTGATTTATTAGACTCTAAATTAGCATTATATTCATCAGGATTTACATTGTCAAATTCATCATTTATTACATTTCCTTTGATAGTATATGTGTAACTATAATGACTTGGTATTTGAGTTTTTGTATCTGGATAAGTTATTATAGCAACAAAATCTGTACAGCCTCCAGCATCTCTGATAGCTTTTTCCATATAAGCTTGGTTACCATGTCTATTAAGCGTACTATTTTGAGGTGTTATATTATAAGCATTAGAAACACCACCAAGTGAATCAGCAACAACATGACCTTCATCTAAGTACTTACTTTCAACTCCAGGTACTTTTGCTTCATCAGGATAGTATCTACCACTTGAAGTAACAGGCTCTTTTGAATCATCTTGTAATATAATTTCTTTAGCAATTACTTTAACTAATTGACCATATTCATTAGTGAATGCCCAGTATTCTCTATCACCAAAGCCTATATCTACTACAACATTAGGTTCTCTATGTCCTGATAAATTTCCACCATCAACTTCTATTAGCTTATATCCTTTAAATATATCTTCCGTATTAGTTGTTGTTGATTCTGTTTCTGTAGTATTAGTGATATCTGTATTATCCTCATTTATATTTTCATTTGAAGAACCTTCATTTTCACCAGTTTCTTTATTTGTTGTTAATTCTTTTGCACTTTGAATTGGTTGATTATTACTTGCATTAGAATCATTATTAGCACAACCTGTGCAGAATGTTAGTGCTATAACTATAAATAAACTTAAATAATAATTAATTGGTTTTACTTTGAATTTTTTCATTAGTTATAAATTTCTCCTTTAATATTTTTTTACTCTTAGTTAATTCTGACACTTTTTCAATTTTTATTATAATTTGTTATA
>NZ_JANKBY010000463.1:0-2233 GCF_024621905.1 Terrisporobacter muris | reverse complement strand
TTAGTCATTTTTTTTTTCTCCCTGTGTGTTATTATTTTTATTTTTATAAATAAAAAAGGATGGAATATATGGCAGGAGTTAAAGGAAATAGAAGAATTTTATATACTAAAAAAATAATTAAAGAAAGTTTAATAGAGTTGCTTGAAAATAAAAAAATTCATCAGATTACCGTTACGGATATATGCAAAAGTGCAAATATTAATAGAGGAACTTTTTACACTCATTATAAGGATGCTTATGATTTACTTCAATCAATGGAAGATGAATTATTTAATCAAATTTTAGAATACATAGAAGAAACTCCAGTTGAAGATTATAAAGATGTTTTACTCCTTAAGGCTCTTGAACTTATAAAGGATAACAAGGAGTTATGCAAAATATTATTTTGTCACCATATGGAAAGTAATATAATGGATCGCATTATTATTTTAGCAAATAAAGCTGATATTGATAAGCTTATTAGCTCTTCAAAAGTTGCCGATGTATTTTTAGATTATTTTATAAAATACAATGTAGGAGGAGTTTTTTCCGTAGTTCAAACATGGTTAGAAAATGATTTAAATGAATCTCCAGAGGAAATCGTAGCTATTATAAATAATATTATTGCTTTTCACCCTTAATTTAAAGTACTAATCATATTTATCATAAAAAACACCCTAATTGTTAGAATTTTGCTCCAACAATTGGGGTTCCGTATATTTTTGATATACCCTTGCACAAGTATATAATTATTACCTAATCTATTATTTTATTAACTTCCACTTTTCGGTATAAATGATCCTACTCTTAGAGCAAATTCATTCATGTTCATAGTTTGAAGAACTACCTTACCTGGTCCTGTAAGCTTAGTTAAAAATAACCCTTCACCACCAAATATAACATTACCAAGGCCTTTTACAAACTCTACTTCATATCTTACACTATCTTCAAATCCAACAAGATTTCCTGTGTCTATTTTTATTATTTCTCCTGGAGTTAAATTCTTTTCTATAGCATCACCATCTATTTCTAAAAATGCAGTTCCTCTACCTCTTAGCTCTTGTAATATAAACCCTTCTCCACCAAAGACCCCAGTTCCTAACTTTTTATTAAAAGTAGTTTTTAATTCCACTGAAGACTCAGCAGCTAAAAAAGCTCCTTTTTGTATAGTAAATCTACCTTCACTAACATTTATAGGTATTATACTCCCTGGCACAGTTGAAGCAAAAGCTATTTTAGCTTCTTGTGTTGCCGTGTAAGTAGCCATAAACATGGATTCTCCAGCAAACATTCTTCCTATACCTTTTAGTAGTCCACCTTTTGTATTTGTGTCCATTCTTATTCCTTCAGTTTGCCAAAACATTCCTCCACTTTGAGTAAACATGGCCTCTCCTCTAGACAGGCTAACCTCCACGCTTGGCACTACCTTTCCTACTATCTCATAATTCATTGAATTTCCCCCATTTCACTATTGTTTATTTATAATACTACAAGTAATAATTTTTTCAAATTTTCTTTATTTTAAGCATTCTTTGCATGTAATTTAGGCAATTGTTTAACATAGTAAGGTATCATTATAACACTTCCAATTAAACAATCAAAAGTGTCCATCATAGTATCAACTAATCCTCCCGCTTGACAGTTCATCCCTAAAAACTTATCTATAAAAAACTCCATAAGCTCCCAAAGACTTGCTCCACCCATACTGAACATAAACATAAATATGATAAAGAATATTTTTCTCTTAGTGTTCTTTACATCCATATTTCCAAAATAATTAAATAAAACATATGCCACACTACAAGAAATAATCCCTGACCATATATGCAAGAAATCATCATAGTTTTTTATAGTATGATAAAATCCAAAAGATGAACCCAAAAGACCTGAAAACAAGATAAATATAATTAAAGTTATAATTAATGTGGTATCAAAGAGTTTATCAAATCTTTTGTTTAAATACACTAATATAATTGTTCCTAGCAAGCTTGCCAAGGCAAATAATACATTTTCTAACTTACTTACAAAAATAAAATAAGCTATTGAACCTAAATAAATAACATACATTAATTTCGACATCCAATTTAAGATTCTTTTCTTATTCATAATTAATCCCCCTAAAATTTTCTTCAACAAGTTATTCTATCTATTATATTCATAACTATAACAGAAAATTTTTCTCAGTCATCTATATTTATATTATAATGGAAATTACTAAATATATAAAATATAATAAAAACTCTACGAAGAGAGA
>NZ_JANKBY010000462.1:0-2235 GCF_024621905.1 Terrisporobacter muris | reverse complement strand
ATTTTAATATAACTAACATAGCTTAAAATTAAATATTTATATAATAAAACTTGTTGAAATAAAGGTTTTTTTACTTATTTATTGAATTTATATATAAGTTCAATAAGGAGGAGTAGAAAATGAAATGTATAATTAGTTTTAAAGAACTTTATGGTAAGGAACTAGAAAAGTATGAAGTAGAAGGAAAACAATCTGGCGACATATTACAAGCAATGGAAAACAAACTTTGTAATGAAATTGCACCATATAATACTTATTCATTAAAAAACTGCAAAAATATTGACAAGAAAGCGAGCAAGAAAACACTTCATTTTAAAGATAATGAGGGGAATATATTAAGTTATGTTATGGAAATCTTAGATACACAATATTTAAAAAATAATATGTAGAGCCTTTTAAAGGGGAGTTTGTAATAAAAATACCTTTAGGGATTGCCTAGTATCAAAAGGTATTGTGCTATGAATAAAGTGAAAATAGTGTACTATAGTCGATGCCAGCAAAAAGGATTATACTGCCTTAGTACAACTCCATTTTAAGTTGGTTATAATTTCTAAATACTTATATTTAAGTTCATAATCTAAAAATAAATAAATTAATTAATAAAATAGATGTAGAGAATGTTAAAAAAGAACAGAAATAAATAAAAAGATAAAAAGCTATCTAATATTATTTATTTATGATATAATAATATTTGTAGCAATGCACAAATAAATTGAAAAACCTAGAAATAGGTTTATAGGAGTATTTTTTAATGAATAATGGAATAGTAAAATGGTTTAACAATGAAAAAGGATTTGGTTTTATATCAGTAGAAGGTGGAGATGATGTATTCGTACATTTTTCAGCTATACAAACTGATGGGTTTAAATCATTAGAAGAAGGCCAAAAAGTAAACTTTAATATAGTTAAAGGTGCTAGAGGTCCTCAAGCAGAAAACGTAACTATATTATAATATATATATGTATCGTGGAAAAAGACACAATTTGTGTCTTTTTTTGTTGTATTAAATAAATAATAATATGAAAGGTGTCATAACTTATACATATTGACACCTTTCTTTTCTATAAGTTATATTAATGTATAAGAGAGTATCAAAATATAGTGTCAAAAGAAATCTATATTTTGTATATAAAATGGAGAGGATATAACATGATATACGGATATTGTAGAGTTAGTTCAAGAAGTCAATTGGATAATAATTCTTTAGAATTGCAAGAAAGAGAAATTCTAGGGAGATATGAAAATGCAGTAATTTATAAAGAACAAATTAGCGGAATTAAATCTGATAGACCTGTGTTTAATGAAATATTAGATAAATTAAAAAAAGGAGATACATTAGTTACCACAAAACTGGATAGGTTATGTAGAAGCACAAAAGAGGGGTTAGAGATAGTTAAGAGTTTACAAGAAAGAGAAATTAATATACATATATTAAATATGGGACTTATAGAGAATTCTCCCATGGGTGATTTAATAATAACATGTCTTCTTGCTTTTTCTCAGTTTGAAAGATCTATGATTGTAGAGAGAACTTCATCGGGAAAAGAGCTGGCAAAAGCAAGTGATGATTATAGAGAAGGAAGACCAAAAAAGTTTACTAAAAAGCAAATTTCACATGCTTTAAAATTACTTGAAACGCATTCCTATAAAGAGGTGGGACTTATGACTGGTATTTCTAAAAGTACTTTAATTAGAGCTAAGAAAGAACGTGAAAGTATTGAAATATAAATGATATATATATAACAAATGGTTATACAAATTGTAAAACAATTGGTATAACCATTTGTTATAATTAATAGAGTGATATACAAACTATATTATCATTAATAATTCATAATTTCAGTTAATTTAAATCAAGGGTTAGATATGCATTAAATAGAATTTTTTTAGTTAGTAGATGAAAATTTTTAAACCTTAAACTACAATAATATCATAATAAAACTTGAAAGAAGGCATGGTTATGAATAAGGATAGTGAAGCATATTTATTTTAATATTATTATGACTGTAAGCAATATAATATTCTGGATAACTCTGCATTTTTTTAGGGGATATATGGTAAATAAATATAGTGGTTTTATTGATTTTGATAGAGTTTTTTATACTGTAGATGAAAGAAAAATAAAATTTTATAATAAAATAAAGATAAAAAGATGGAAGGATAAACTTCTGATATAAAAATATAAGGTATTTCTCGCTTTTTAGTGGGATGTTTTGGATTTACATCATTACTGTA
>NZ_JANKBY010000461.1:0-2240 GCF_024621905.1 Terrisporobacter muris | reverse complement strand
TATGTAGCAACAAAATATATACGTATCGAAGCAAATTTTTTTATACACAATATATGAATATGGAAATTGATAAATAAATACATATATGATAACATTTACTTATAAGCTGACCCTAAAGACATGGTCTAAGGGGAAAGGGATTAATACTTAATCTCTCTGATTTCTTAAGTATTTTCTTGTGAAATTACATATAAGAAATATGAATATTTATCAGCTGAATAAATATTATTGGGGGGCAAATTTTATGAAAAAAATTTTTACAGTACTTATGTCATTATTAATTACATCAAGCCTTGTAGTAGGATGTAATTCTAGTGATAAGAAAGAAGAGGAAAAGGTTACAGAACCAATTTCAGTAAATGTAGGAGCTCCAGATGGATTACCAGCCATAGCAATTGCAAAATTAGAGCAAGAAAATCCTGAGGTAAAAGAAGGCTATAAGGTGAAGTATACTCTTGAAGCAACTTCTGATGCTTTATCTACAGATGTAATGAAGGAAAGTTTAGATATTGCTATAGTACCATCAAATATGGCAGCAATTGCCTATAATAAAACCTCAAATTATCAAATTGCAGGAACTGTAGGTATGGGATCTTTTTACTTAGTAAGTAGTGATGAAGATGTAACAGGGTTAGACTCATCATTACAAGGAAAAGAAGTTGGGAATATAGGAAAGGGATTAACTCCTGATATAACAGTGCAAGCTTTATTAAAGGAACAAAATGTTGATTCATCATCTATTAAATTTAATTATTCAAATGAAGCTAGTGATTTAGTATCACTATTAGCAACAAAAAAGATAACTACAGGTATAGTACCAGAGCCAGCTCTTAGTGGATTACTTACAAAAAATCCTGACTTAAAAGTGATATGTGGTGTAAATGATACTTGGAAAGATGTATTCAAAAATGAAAATGGATATCCGCAGTCAACTTTAATTGTTAAATCGTCTTTTGCAAAAGAAAATTCTGAATTTGTAAAAAGTTTTATTAAAACTTTAGATGAAAATATAAAATATACAAATGAAAATCCAAAAGAAGCAGGAGAATTTGCTGTTAAGTTTGGTGTAAATGTGAAGGCGCCTTTATTAGTAAAAGCTATAGATAGAACTAACTTAAAGTTTATAGCTATAGATAACTGCAAAGATGATTATACAAATTATTATAATAGTTTGTTCTCATTTAATCCTAAAGTTTTAGGTGGAAAAGTACCAGATGAAAATATATACTATATAGAAAAATAAATAGATTTTAAATTCCTTACTTATATTATGGTAAGGAATTTTTTGTAAAATATGTATAAAAGTGTCAAAATAAGTAATATTTTATATATTACTAATAGGAGGTGTTGTTAATGGGTAGAAAATATCTTATTGCCCTTGATGCTGGTCATGTAATGGAGACTACAGGTAAAAGAACTCCTCCACTTCCAAAAGATCTATATATGGATGGAAAGTTAGTAAGAAAAAATGTGAAGTTATTAAAGAGAATGAGTTTAATGAGGCTGTATGTAAGTATTTAGAAATATCTTTAAAAAGATGAGGATTTGATGTATTACAAGTTGCATCAGGAGATAGTGATATACCGTTGCAAACAAGGGTAAGAAGAGCCAATTTAGTAGATGCAGATGCATATATAAGTAAACACTATAATGCTGTGGGAGGAAAGTGTCAAAGTAAGGTTAAAGGTCTTGTGACTATAATACATTATAACTCATCAAGTAAATCAAAAGAACTAGCTAAAAATGTGCATGAGGAGTTGTTGAAGCTTCATAAAGATCATAACTGTAAAAATTTTGGTGTGAGAAAAGATACAGATATTTCAGGATTTAGTTTATATGTACTTAGAAATACGAAAATGCCTGCTATTTTAACAGAATCTAAATATGTAGAAAGCATAGTAAAATAGCGACTTTTAATAAGCATTTATCTAAGAATAAATGCTTATTTCAATTTAAACATATTTTAATAGGAAGATATTGATTATATATTAAATAATTTACTTTAGTATTGGAGAAAATAAAGTTATATATTTATAACAATATAAACTTGAGGTGATGATATGAATAATAATATGTTTAATTTAAATCACAAATCTGATTATTATTTGATGAATAACTATGAAAATAATTTTGATAATAATGAGTGGAATAATGATGAAATTGTAATTAATGATGATAGTATACCGATTAATGATGATTATAATAATGAGTATGGATATAATAAAAAATATTCAAGATCG
>NZ_JANKBY010000460.1:0-2241 GCF_024621905.1 Terrisporobacter muris | reverse complement strand
GATCTATGAAAAACTTGATTAATTGACAAAAAAAATATATTATATATACATCGACATTATAATATTCTATATTATAGGAGGAATACATATGGATTTAAATTTATTATTAAAAATTTGTCTTTTAGTAGTTATTATAGGAGTTGGCCTTAAACTATTAAAAGTTTTTACATCTATGATTTTTAAGGCTGCACTATTAATTTTAGTATGTCTATTAGTTCTTAAATTCTTCAAACTAATTTAAACTATAAAAACCTCTTAAAATCTATCACCGTTAATAAGATTTTAAGAGGTTTATTTATGATATTAATTATTATATTTGATTTGCATCCTTGCTATAAATAGCTCCACCTAGTATTTGCTCTTCCTTTTCTACAAACTCTTCTAATCTAGGATTTATAGCTTTTAAAAACATATTTATAAAGTTTAGTAGTATAAAGAATACTACATAAGTTGCAATAAATATTTCTACATTACCTAATACTCCAAATAGATGACCTAAATTTGCATGTCCAGTTGATACAAAGAATGATGATAATTTGTATGCTGCTAATGTTGCTATTGCTAAGGGAAATGTAAATGCTGCATATGATGGTTTAAATCCTTCTTTAAAAAGCTTAATTATATAAGCATAGACAACACCTAAAAGTATTAATCCAGTAACTATAAGCCATGTTAACATATACATATTTGGGTGTGGCTCTATTGATAAAATACCAACAATACCTAGTGGCGCTGGAGAACAAACAATCCCTACAGTAGGTAGTTTTTTATCATCTAATATTTCACTTTTAAAAACAATGTATAAAACTACTGGTAATAATATTGTATAAAAAGTAAATCCAAACATTAGCATGAAATGCGCTATAGCAGGTATTATTCCACCCATTCCCACACTGGCAACACTACCTGTTATCATGCCCGTATATATAATAAAACATGTAGGCATTACATTGTTAAAGTTTCTTTCTTTAATTCTTATTATTGTATAATAAATTGCTATAGAATAATGATATATAGCTGCCCCTATCCATAACGCTGAACAAAACTTTGGTGCATGTGGATAAAAATATGCAGATACTAACCAAGTTACCATACCGAATGTTGGATAAAAAGTTCCCATTACTGGATCTTTAAGTTCTTTTAACATTGTTTTAGGGAATTTTATTAATCTTATAAACATTAGTGATAACATTATTACTGCTAATCCTATAGATAGTGGTTTTAAGTAATTTATATCTTTTATTAACCAGCAGTTACTTAATGTTATAAATGCTAAACATGTACCACTTATTCCGATGTGTAAATTTTCTAATTTATCTAAATACTGTCTCATTTAATCACCTCTGTCAATTTTATATTTACACTTTATTTTCTTGCCGGCCTTAACTATGTACATCATTATATCACCATTATTCAAAAAATAAATAGGATTTCAATATTTTATATATTTAACTTTTTCATGCTAATCATAAGTTTTGTTTATGGATGATAATGTCTTTAATAGAATAATATTATTATATTATTTTCGTAAAACAATTAAATTTATATGTTATTAACGTCCATAATTGTAGCTCCCTTTTTTACAATTAATAACTAACCCGTTACCTGTTGATTTGAATAAAATATGTCCACATTCATCACTTCTGTGAACCTCTATATTTTCATTTTTTAAAGTTTGCATAGTTTCTTTATTTGGATGACCATATCTATTGTTTTTCCCAACTGTTATTACAGCATACTGAGGATTAATTTTCTTTATAAAATTAATATCAGAACTAGTATTAGAACCATGGTGGCCTACCTTAATTAAGTCAACATCATCCACCTTAATAATTCTTTCAATATCATATCCTGCATCTCCCATAAGCAATACCTTATCATTACCGTTTACATATTCTAAAACAATAGAATTATCATTTGGGTTCTTAAGATTTGCTGCTGATAACACTTTAAACTTTGATGTTCCTAAATAGAATTCTGTTCCTAATAATGGTACACTAGGGTATAAACTTTTCTTAGCCATTGAATTTATAAAGTCTGAGTAAGTTTTTGTATTTGCATCTCCATTACTTACATAAACATTTTTTACAGGAATTGAATTAATTACAGCATCTTTGTTGCTGGTGATAGAGGTCTAGCAGGAGGATATAACTCAAACATAATAAAATTAACTCTTAATCACATGGGTAATAAACATGAAAAAATCATGCCTATAGGTAAAAAGGCAACAGAATATTTTGC
>NZ_JANKBY010000045.1:0-17368 GCF_024621905.1 Terrisporobacter muris | reverse complement strand
TAATTAAATTTTTATATAATTTATAACTTTTTGAATAAGTTATTTTTAAGATTTCATTTTTATTTATTATCTATTTAACATGCTTAATAAGGTATTTCCTTTCCTTCCATTCTAATCTGACAAGTCTAAGTTTCTATTGTTATATTTGGTAAATTTTGCTATAATGAACTTAATTATAAGATAGTAAAGGAGGGGTATTACGATGGCTTATAAAATAACTGATGATTGTATAGCTTGTGGATCTTGCGCTGACGAGTGTCCAAATGATGCTATAATATCTGGGGACGATAAATATTCAATAAATGCAGATGAATGCTTAGATTGTGGTTCTTGTGCTGATGCATGTCCAAACGACGCTATAGTATCTGAGTAGCATCTACATAAAAACTATTCAAGATAATAAATTGTCTTGAATAGTTTTTTTTATATATTTTTAAGCATTGCACTTTTTTAGTAAACTTTGTTATAATAGTATTGCATTATAATTTTACATAACAAGGAGGACCTATAAATGGCTTACAAAATAGGTGACGCTTGCATAAGCTGTGGTGCTTGTGCAGATGAATGTCCAGTAGAATGCATATCTGCTGGAGATGATATATACGTAATAAATGCAGATGAGTGTATCGAATGTGGTACATGTAATAGTGTTTGTCCAGTGGAAGCTCCACAACAAGACTAATAAAAAAGCTATTCAAATTATTTAATAATTTGAATAGCTTTTTTAATTATAAATCATTATTTTTCTTATAGCTCGTCTTCTTTCATTAAATATGAAAGTGTAAATAAACTCTCAGTTAAGTTAACATTCTCTACTATTACTTCTTTAGAAACATTTAAATCAATTGGGGCAAAATTCCAAATCCCCTTTACTCCTGCATTAACTAATCTATCAGCTAATTGCTGAGCTCCATTTTTAGGAACACATAAAATTCCGATATCTATATTATTTGACTTTATATATTCTTCTATAAAATCCGAATCTAATATTTCAAAATCTCTTATTTTTAATCCAATTACTTTAGGATTAGCATCAAATAATGCTTTTATTTCGAATCCTGCATTTTTAAATCCTGAATAGTTAGCTATAGCTTGACCTAAGTTTCCCGCACCTATAAGCACTGCACTATATGACGTATCTAAACCTAATATCTTTCCTATTTCTTTGTGCAAGTCTTCAATGTTATACCCGTATCCTTGTTGACCAAATCCTCCAAAGTTATTTAAATCTTGTCTAATTTGTGAGGCAGTGAATCCAATTATATCACTTAACTCTTTAGAAGAGATTCTTTGTATATCCTTACTTAATAAGTCTCCTAAATATCTATAATATTTAGGCAATCTTCTGATAACGGCCATTGAAATATTTTTATTAGCCATTAGTCCACCCCCAGTATAATTATTTAGTTATTTTTATTCTTGTTAATAGTATAACACTCTTGATTATATTATATCAAAACATTATAATTTTAGATAGTTCAAGGAGGTATAAATTTATGATTGTTTTATCGTGTAATAACTTATATAAGAGTTTTGGAATAGATTCTATTTTAGAAAATATATGCTTTACAGTAAATGAAGGAGATAAAATTGGTATTATCGGTATAAATGGTACTGGTAAAACTACATTGATGAAAATAATATCTGGGGAATATGGATACGATGATGGGGATATATATACTTCTAAAGATTGCGAAATCGGATATTTACAACAAAATACTAACTTCCTTTCTAATAATACTATATTAGAAGAAGTCTTAGAGGTTTTCAAACCATTAATAGATATGGAGAATTATTTAAGAGAGTTGGAGCATAAAATTGCTGAAGAAGGTAGCAAAGATAACTCTCCTATTTTAGAAAAACTTATGAATGATTATTCTCATACTCTAGAGGATTTTGCTTCTAAAAATGGTTACGGATATAAATCAGAAGCGAAAGGTGTTCTTAAAGGGTTAGGTTTTAAGGATGAAGATATGGACAAACCCATAAATATTTTGTCTGGTGGTGAAAAAACTAGGGTACTTTTAGGAAAGCTACTTCTTAAAAAACCAACTCTATTACTATTGGATGAACCTACCAACCACTTAGATTCAGAAGCCATAGAATGGCTTGAGTTATTCCTTAAACAATATAAAGGAACTGTTATGCTAATATCCCATGATAGATATTTCTTAGACCAAGTTGTTGATAGAGTATTTGAGATTCATAACAAAAAATTAAAAACTTACAATGGTAATTACTCTAAATTTATAGAATTATCTAAAGTTGAAAAAGAACTTGAGTTAAAAAAATATGAAGACCAACAAAAAGATATAAAGAAACAAGAAGAATCTATAGATCGGTTAAAAGCCTATGGAAGGGAAAAACATTTAAAAAGAGCTCGTAGTAAAGAAAAAGCTTTAGATAAAATAGATGTTTTAGATAAGCCTGAGGCATATAGAAAAAAAGCCAAGATTCACTTTAACCCTGCTGTATCTAGTGGTAATGATGTTCTTCATGTGGAAGATTTATCTATGGCTTATGATGAAAGAGTTTTATTTAAAGGTGTAAATTTTGATATATATAGAGGCGAAAAAGTTGCTCTTATAGGTCCTAATGGTATAGGAAAATCCACATTATTTAAAATAATAATGAAAGAACTTACGCCTATTTGTGGTGATTTCAAGCTTGGAACTAATGTTAATGTTTCTTACTTCCATCAGGAACAAAAAACTCTAAATCTAGATAATACTATTATAGATGAAATTTGGGATAGTAATGAAAAATTAACTCAAACAGAAATAAGAAATATGTTAGGTTCTTTATTATTTGAAGACGAAGAAGTGTTTAAAAAGATTTCTACTTTAAGTGGTGGAGAGAGAGCTAGAATTGCCATCCTTAAGTTAATATTATCTAAGGCAAACTTCTTACTATTAGATGAACCTACTAACCATTTAGATATAGATTCTAAAGAAGTTTTAGAGGAATCTCTAGAAAGCTATACTGGTACTATATTTACTATCTCTCATGATAGATATTTCTTGAATACTGTTGTAAATAAAATACTAGTTTTAGGTGAAGATGGTATAACAGAGTATCTTGGAAACTATGATTATTATATTAATAAAAAAAGAGAAACTGAAGAAATGTCTGCCATTGTAGAAGTTGAAGAAAAAACTAAAACTCAGTTAAAAGATGAAAAAAGAAAAGAAAAAGAACAAAGAGAAAAAGAAAAGAAAAATAGATATAAAATTAAAAACATCGAGCAAGAAATAGAAGAAACTGAAGCAAAAATAGAAGAATTAGATCATCTTTTATGTCAAGAAGAGGTCTATTCTAATCCGTCTAAATCTAAAGAAGTTAGCTTAGAAAAAACTAATTTCGAAGAAAAGCTATCTTCCCTTTATGAAGCTTGGGAAGAGTTAGTATAAAAAAAGTCCCTTTCGGGACTTTTTCTATTTTACAGCTGCAACAACTGACATTTCTACTAATAATTGTTCTCTAGCCATTTTAGCTTCTACACAAGCTCTAGCTGGCTCATGCCCATCTACTGTCCATGCATCATAAACAGAGTTCATATCAGCGAAATCTTTTATTATATCTTTTAAGTATATAGTTATTGATAATATATTTTCTTTGTCAGAACCATATTTATTTAATAGGTCTTCTATTTTAGCTAAAACTCCAGCAGTTTGTTCTTTTATATCTCCCTCTGCACATACTTGTCCTGATAAATACATTACTCCATTGTTTATAACAACATTGCTCATTCTTCCATTACCTTCAAATCTTTGAATACTCATAATAAATTTCCTCCTAAAATTAAATTGTGTCAATTTTTAAATTTGGTACAGCATTTAAAGACATATCATCTCTTTTGCCATTTATATAATTATAATATCCTGCACAACCTATCATGGCTGCGTTATCTGTACATAACGATAATGATGGATATTTAATTTCTATATTATGCTCTTTTGCCATTTCAGATATTTTTTCTCTAAGTGCTGAGTTAGCTGCAACTCCACCTGACAAGGCAATTATTTTATAATTTTTTTCTAAAGCAGCTTTTATTGCTTTTGTAGCAAGTACTTCTACAACAGCTTCTTGGAAAGATGCTGCCACATCCTCTACTACTATTTCTTTATTTTTCATTTTTTGACCATTTAAATAATTTAGTACTGCCGATTTTAGTCCACTAAAACTGAAGTCATACGAATCATCTATATAAGCTCTTGGGAAATCTATAGCATTTTTATTTCCTATTTGGGATAACTTATCTATTATTGGTCCACCTGGGTATCCTAAATTCATAGCCCTTGCTATTTTATCAAAAGCTTCCCCTGATGCATCATCTCTTGTTCTTCCTAGAATTTCATAATCATTATAATCTTTAACTTCTACTAAATGAGTATGCCCTCCAGATACAACTAAAGTTATAAATGGTGGCTTTAAGTCTTTATGTTCAATATAGTTTGCACATATATGACCTTGCATATGATTAACTCCTACAAGTGGTTTATTTAGCGAAAATGCTAATGCTTTTGCATAAGAAAGTCCAACTAGTAATGCTCCCACAAGTCCAGGTCCATACGTAACAGATATGTGATCTATATCTTCTAATTTAATGTTTGCTGTATCTATCGCTTCTTGAAATACTGCATCTATATTTTCTATATGTTTTCTAGAAGCTACCTCTGGTACAACGCCTCCAAATTTTTTATGTAATTCAATTTGAGTAGATACTATATTTGCTAATACTTCTCTACCATTTTTTAAGATTGCAACTGCTGTTTCATCACAACTACTTTCCATCGATAACGTTATTATATCCTTCATTTTTACACCTCATTTAATTGGTTCCACATAATGATGGCATCTTCTTTATTATCACTATAATATTCTTTTCTTATGCCACCCATTTTAAATCCATACTTTCTGTATAAATTTTGGGCTACTGTATTAGATGATCTTACTTCTAAAGTCATAGCTACTAATTTACTTTCTTCACATAGTTTTACCATTTCTTTTACAAGCTTATCTCCGATTTTCTTTCCTCTATAGTCACTATGTACTGCCACATTTGTAATATGACCTTCATCTACTACAAACCAAACGCCCACATATCCTACAATTTTATTGTCCAATTCAGCTACTAAATACCTAGCTAAATCATTTTTTAACTCTTTTCTAATTGATTCCTTTGACCAAGGATCTGTAAAACAATTTTCTTCAACTATGTAAACTGAGTCCACATCGTCCTTTGTCATAGATCTTATTATTATATTATTTTCCATCTCTTAACCTCTTTTGCTTCTCTTCGTATTGTTCTTCTGCTTGAGATTTTCTTATATACATTGGATTTATATCATAACAATTATGTACTTCTATATTTTGTTCAAATTTATCTCTTGCTACAACACATAAACTACTTGCCTTCGTTATGTTATTTGATGGACATGGTATAGTGATATTTGATATAGCCTGTATTTTTTCTTTATATTTATATACAGCTTCACCTACTAATACCCATTCTTCATTTGTACTAGATAATTCTTCTAACAAATCATCAATTGGGATAATGTTTATTTCCTCTAATGCTTTGATTTTGTTTCCTTCAACTATGTATTTACAAGTATAAACTTGATTTCTCTGTGCATCTAATATAGAACATATCTTTTTATTACAAAGGTCCATATTAGCTCCTAGTATTTCTAAAGAATTTACACCTATTAAAGGAATATTATTTACATGAGCCATGGCTTTTGCCGTAGCCATTCCTATCCTAAGTCCCGTGAAAGAACCTGGTCCAACGCATATAGCTATAGCATCTATATCCCTTACTTCTATATCACTAAGTTTCAACATATTTTCTATCATAGGCATTAGTTTTTGTGAATGAGTTTTTTTAGTATTTATAGTATATTCACAAATTAATTTATCATCTTCTAAAACTGCTACATTTGCAGCCATAGTAGAAGTATCTATTCCTAATATTTTCATTATTTAGTCAACTCCTCAACTATTTCTTCGTATTTTTTGCCAAATGGTGTTAATACCATTTCTCTTCCATTTTCTTTATAATTTAACTCTATTTTTAAGTAATCTTCTGGTAGTATATCTTCAATTATATTTGCCCATTCTATTATGCATACACCTTCTGAATCTATATACTCATCAAATCCAATATCGTACATTTCTTCACTGCATCCAATTCTGTACACATCAAAATGATATAAAGGCATACGACCTTCATACTCATTTACTATAGTAAAAGTTGGACTTGTAATGTAATCCTCTACTTCTAAAGATTTAGCTAAACTTTGTGTCATTGTAGTTTTTCCCGCTCCTAAATCTCCTATTAAACAAATTATAGCACCTGGAAAAAGTAGTTTACCTAACTTTTCTCCAATCGCTCTAGTCTTATCTTCTCTATCTAAATAAATCTTTTTCATTTATATCACCATTAAAATCCTTTATTTATGTATCTTTAAATTTTATCTTATTAATTATTATTGTCAAATTATCTATTATTTAAGTCATTTCTTTCCTATACAACTAGATATTATTATATAATAACCTTCCCTTATAATAAAGGGGTTATCTATATTCTACTTTTTTTACATTAAAAAAAGAGCTTTATAAGCTCTTCTTTATTTTATAAAATTAATTATTTACTAAGTAATTTTTCCATTTTCTTAAACAGCGGCAATGTAACTATTGTCATTAGACCAGCTTTTACTATATTAAATGGTGCAATCATCCATATTACAAAAGTAAATAAATCTGTGACTCTTGGATTTATTACTGTACCCATTTGTACTATTTGTTCTAATGGCATACCATATACTGTTGCATATAAAGGCATCATTATATAATAGTTCACTATACATCCCACAATAGTCATTGCTATTATACCTATTAATCCTCCGAATAATACACCTTTTGTACTTTTAAATTTTCTATAAAATAGACATATCATTAATACATAAGATCCACCTATTACTACATTTGCAAATTCTCCCACTCCTCCAGTAGTACTAGCTGTTATTCCTTGAAGAAAATTTTTAACTACAACTATTACAAGTCCTGCCATTGGACCTAAAGACATCCCACCAAATATTGCTGGTATATCCGATACATCTATTTTTAGAAATGATGGGAATATGGGCAAGGGTACTGATATAAACATAAGAACATAAGCTATTGCTGATAAAATACCAACCTTTGCTATAGTTTTAGTAGATGATAACCCTGGTTTTCTAGCTGCATTTTGCATAATATAACCTCCAATTTTAAATATTTTCTTGAAATTAAAAAAACTCGAAGAATTAAAACCTTCGAGTCTTATGAATATTCAAAATGGATTATGGTGTATATCATAATTCTCTTCTCTCATCCAGACTGTACTGTCGGCTTTGGAATCTCACCAAATCATGCTACCTAAGTAGCTCGCGGGCTATAACCGCCGGTAGGGAATTTCACCCTGCCCCGAAGATCTTCTGTTTTTTTAATTTCTCACTTATATTATTATAATAATTAAATGAATTCATTATGTCAACATAATATTTTAGACATCAAAATCCAAAGTATGACTTAAGTTTATTTATTTTTCTTATAAACTATTTTTCCATCTATTATTGTGTATAATACATTACTATTTATTTCAAACGGATTATTGTCCCAAATAACTATATCTGCATCTTTTCCAACTTCAATAGATCCAACCTTATTATCTATTCCAAGCACTCTCGCTGGATTTATTGTTATAGCTTCCAACGCTTTTTCTGCTTTCATTCCATGCTTTATTGCTATCCCTGCACATATAGGAAGATATTGTATAGGGACAACTGGATGATCTGTCATCAAACAAACTTCTAAACCTGCATTTGAAAGAATTCCTGCTGTTTCAAAAGTTAAGTTACGTAGCTCTATTTTAGATCTTTCTGAAAGTGAAGGTCCTACTATTACTGGATATCCTTCCTCAACCAATTCTTCTGATACTAAATGCCCTTCTGTACAATGATCTAAAGTCAACCTTAAATTGAACTCTTTCGCAATTCTTATTGCTGTAAACATATCATCGGATCTATGAGCATGAGCTTTAAGAGGAATTTGCCTTTTTAGTACAGGTATTAAGCTTTCGTATTTAATATCATACTCTGGCTTACTTTCATCATCTTCTTCCAACTCGCATCTTTCAACTTCTTCTAGATACTCTTCTGCCTTTTTTAAATTTTCTCTAATTAAAGCCGCTATAGCCATTCTTGTTTGTGGAGTTTTATCGTCACTACCATAAACACTCTTTGGATTTTCTCCAAAAGCAATTTTAGCTGCTACAGGATTTTTTATTACCATTTTATCAATAATTCTACCAAAAGTTTTTATAGCTATGCATTGTCCACCCATTACATTAGCACTACCAGGAGTTGTACAAACCGCTGTTATTCCACCTTGAACTGCTTCTGTAAAGTTTCTATCCATTGGATTTATTCCATCAATAGGATTTAGATGAGGAGTCACAGGGTCTGTTTCTTCATTACCATCAGCTCCTTCAGCCCCCATACCATCTTCCCAAAGTCCTAAATGAGTATGTGCATCTATAAATCCTGGGAATACTAAGCATCCTTTAGCATCTATTATTTGAGCATCTAAAGGCGCTACTATCTCATTTCCTATTTCTACTATTTTTTTATTATCAATAAGAATATTACTATTTATTATTCCTTTAGTTACTGTATTTATTGTTCCATTTTTTATGAATATCACTTATTCTCCTCCATTATTAAAGCTTCATAGATAAAGCAACTCTTTGTTTATCTAAATCTATTCCAATTACTTTAACATCTACTATATCTCCAACAGAGCAAATTTCCATTGGGTCTTTTACAAATTTATTACTCATTTGTGATTTATGAACCAAACCATCATTTTTTATCCCTATGTCAACAAAAACACCAAAATCTACAACATTTCTAACTGTACCTTTTAATATCATACCTTCTTTTATATCTTCTATTTTTAATACATCCGTTCTAAGTATAGGTTTCATTCCATCTTCTTCTCTAGGGTCTCTACCTGGTTTCTTAATTTCTAAAATGATATCTCTTAAAGTAACTTCTCCAGTACCTAGATTTTCACTTAATTGTTTTAAACCTATTTTTTCTACTCTTTCTTCTATATCAGATATATTTTTATTTTTTACATCATCCAAAGAATATCCCAATATATCTAACATTTTTTTGCAAGTATCATAGCTTTCAGGATGGACACCTGTATTATCCAATGGATTTTTACCGTCTTCTATTCTCATAAATCCAGCACATTGAACAAATGCTGAAGGTCCTAATCTCTTTACCTTTTTAAGTTCTGTTCTTGATTTAAAAGAACCATTTTCTTCTCTATAAGTAATTATATTTTTTGCTACAGCTTTGCTTATTCCAGCTATATGTTCTAAAAGTGAGTATGAAGCTGTATTTAAGTCTAGACCTACCTTATTTACAGAATCTTCTACTACGCCGTCTAAAACTTCTTTTAGTCTTTTTTTATTTAAATCATGCTGATATTGACCAACACCAATGCTTTCTGGATCTATTTTAACAAGTTCTGCAAGAGGATCTTGAAGTCTTCTACCTATAGATATAGCTCCCCTTATGGAAACATTTATATCCGGATGTTCTTCAGCAGCAAGTTCAGATGCAGAATAAATCGATGCTCCAGCTTCATTTACTATAATATATTGAGTATCTACACCTAACTCTTTTATTAAATCAGATATTAGACCTTCTGATTCTCTAGAAGCAGTACCATTTCCTATCGCTATAACATCTATTTTATGTGTTTCTATTAATCTTTTTAATGTTTTCTTAGTTTGCTCTACTTTACCCTGTGGTTTGTGTGGATATACTATAGCTTCATCTAAGAATTTTCCACTTGCATCAACTACAGCTATCTTACATCCATTTACATAGCCAGGATCAAATCCCATAACTACCTTTCCTTTTAAAGGTGGCTGTAATAAAAGATTTTTTATATTTTCTCCAAATACATTGATTGCTCTTTCTTGAGCTAACTCAGTTAAATGATTTCTAACTTCTCTTTCTATGGATGGGAAAATTAATCTTTTATAAGCATCTTCTATGGCTGCAACTAATTTTTCTTTATTCTTAAAGTTATTTTTATTAACATATTGGTTTTCTATATATTTTAAAATTCTCTCATTATCTATTTCTAGCTTAACTTTTAAGAACTCTTCTTTTTCTCCTCTGTTTATTGCTAGAACCCTGTGAGAGGCCATATTACTTACTCTCTCACTAAAGTCATAATACATATCATAAACAGATTTTTCATCCTTAGCATTTTTTGTTACTATAACCCCATATTTTAAAGCATTTTCTCTTATATACTTTCTTATTTCTGCATTATCAGAAATTATTTCTGCAATTATATCGTTAGCACCTTTAAGTGCATCTTCTACAGATAAAACTTTTTTGTCTTCATCTATAAACTTTTCAGCCTCATAATCTATATCAACTATATTTTTTTCTAAAATTAATAAAGCCAAGTCTTCTAATCCTTTTTCCTTAGCTATTGTTGCTCTTGTTCTCTTTTTTTGTTTAAAAGGAGCATATATATCTTCAACCTCTTGTAAAGTATTCGCTTTTACTAAGCTTTTTAGGATTTCTTCTGTAAGTTTTCCTTGTTCTTCTATGATTCTTTTTACATCTTCTTTTCTAGATTGTAAATTTCTTAAATAAGTTAATCTATCGTTAAACTGTCTTAAGATAACATCACTCATTTCTCCTGTTATCTCTTTTCTGTACCTAGCAATGAAAGGTATTGTATTTCCTTCATCTATAAGTTTAATAGTATTTTCAATCTGTTCATCTCTTAGATTAAACTCTGATTTTAAAATTTGATTAATATTCAATTTGAACCTTCTTTCTAAAAATAAGGCTTAAGAATATTATCATTCTCAAGCCCTATGTTTTAATTATTTATTAATTTTGTTCATTTTTAAATACTCATTTATAAATAAATCTATATTTCCATCTAGTACACTATCCACATTGCCCACTTCGCAGTTTGTTCTGTGATCTTTTACTAATTTATAGGGTTGAAAAACATAGGATCTTATTTGGCTTCCCCAAGTAATTTGAGAATATTTACCTTGTATATCTTCTATTCTTTCTTTTTGTTCTAATTCTTTAAGGTGAATTAATTTCCCTTTTAGCATTTTCATAGCTGTCTCTCTGTTCATTAGCTGAGATCTTTCATTTTGACACTGAACAATTACTCCTGTAGGTATATGAGTTATCCTAACTGCAGAATCTGTAGTATTTACATGCTGACCTCCGGCACCAGAAGCTCTATAAGTATCAATTTTTAAATCTGATGGATTTAATTCAATATCAATATCATCATCCAATTCTGGAGTAATATCCACTGAAACAAAAGATGTATGTCTTTTTCCAGATGTATCATAAGGCGATATCCTTACAATTCTGTGAACACCTTTTTCACTTTTTAAATATCCATAAGCATTTAAACCTTCTATCAATAAGGTTACACTTTTAATTCCCGCCTCAGTATCTGGTAAGTAATCTAAAGTTTTAACTTTAAATCCTTTGTTATTTGCATATCTTGTGTACATTCTAAGAAGAATTTGTGCACAATCTTGAGCATCTAACCCACCAGTACCTGCATTAATAGATAATATGGCATTATTTGAATCATATTCTCCATTTAAAAGAGTCTTTATTCTTACCTTATCTAATTCATTTTGAATACTTTGGATAGATGATTCTATTTCTTTTTCAATAGAATCATCATCCTCTTCCATTGCCATCTCTAGCAATATCTCTATTTCTTCCAGTCCATTTTGTAAACTTTCATATTCTTCTATAGTATCTTTTAAAGATTTATTTTTTTGTAATATTTTCTGAGCTCTTTCATTATCATTCCAAAACTCTTGCTTTGATATTTCATTCTCTAACGACTCAACTTCTTTATTCAAACCATCTATGTCAAAGAGAAACCCTCAAATCTTTTAAATTTGAAGACATTTGTTGTAATTCTTGTCTATATTCTTGTTCATTTAGCATTGGAACCCTCCATACTATTTTCCGCAACAATGTTTGAACTTTTTACCACTTCCACAAGGGCAAGGTTCATTTCTTCCTACAGTTTTTTCTTTAACTACAGGAGATTTATCAGCTAAATCGCTTGGTGATGCTAATTTATCAACATCTACAACTGATTTTCTTTCTTTTGGTTGTTGCTCTATAGTTATATTGAATAAATATCTTACTGTATCTTCTTGAATATGCTTAACCATATCATCAAACATATCAAAACCTTCCATTTTGTATGCTATAACTGGATCTTGTTGTCCTAAAGCACGAAGACCTATACCTTGACGTAATTGATCCATTGCATCTATATGATCTATCCAGTGATTATCAACACATTGAAGAAGTATAATTCTTTCTACTTCTCTCATTCTTTCAGAACCTATTAGCTCTTCTTTTTCTCTATATATATCATGAGCTATTTCATAAATTTTATCGCTTAGTTCTTGTGTATTTAATTCTTCTAGACCTTCTACTTCTAAACTATCCGTTGGCATAAATAATCCATATAGATATGATTTTAAGTTTTCTAATTCTATACCCTTGTCTCCTACATAAGCAGTAACTGAAGAGTTAATAATTTCTTTTATCATACCTTGAACTTGCTCATTTATATCTTCGCCCTCTAAAACTCTTCCTCTTTCATCATATATAACTTGTCTTTGTTTATTCATAACATCGTCATATTGTAGTACGTGCTTTCTTATACCGAAGTTTCTTCCTTCAACTTTCTTTTGAGCATTTTCTATAGATCTAGTTAGCATTTTATGTTCAACTGGCATATCTTCTTCTAATCCAATTTTTTCTACTACACCTTGTATTCTTTCACTTCCAAATAATCTCATAAGTTCATCGTCTAATCCAATATAGAATCTTGAACTACCTGGATCACCTTGACGTCCAGAACGTCCTCTTAACTGGTTATCTATTCTTCTAGATTCGTGTCTTTCTGTACCTATGATTGCTAAACCACCAGCTTCTCTAACTGCTTCTTGCTCTTTTTTAGCTTGTTCTTTATATTTTTCATATAAATCATCAAATGTATGCTTAACTTTTGCTAATTCTTCATTTTCTGCTAATTCACTTTCTTCTATATGAGTATCTACTCTTTTTATCGCAGATTCAGTAAATCCTTGTCTCTTTAGTTCTTTTTTAGTTAAGAATAGAGGGTTACCACCTAACATAATGTCAGTTCCACGACCAGCCATGTTAGTCGCTATAGTTACAGCACCTAGTCTACCAGCTTGAGCAACTATTTCAGCTTCTTTTTCATGGTTTTTAGCATTTAATACCTCGTGCTTTATTCCTCTTTTCTTAAGAATTTGAGCTAATTTTTCTGATTTATCTATTGATACTGTACCAACTAGTACTGGTTGTTGTTTTTTATTTCTCTCTAATATTTCATCTGCTATTGCATTAAATTTACCATTTTCGTTTTTGTAAACTACATCTGGTAAATCTTCTCTTTGCACTGGCTTATTTGTAGGAATTACAACAACATCCATTTTGTATATTGATTTAAATTCTTCTTCTTCTGTTTTTGCTGTACCAGTCATACCAGAAAGTTTCTTATACATTCTAAAGAAGTTTTGGAATGTTATAGTTGCAAGAGTTTTAGATTCTCTTTGCACATGTAATCCTTCTTTAGCTTCTATTGCTTGATGTAAACCTTCTGAATATCTTCTACCAAACATTAAACGTCCAGTAAATTCATCAACTATTATAATTTCGCCATCTTTAACTACATAATCTACGTCTTTTTTCATTATGGCATGTGCTTTTAATGCTTGAGTTATATGGTGATATAGTTCCGTATGCTCTATATCAGTTATATTTTCAACATTAAAGTAAATTTCTGCTTTCTTTATACCTGATTCAGTTAAAGATGCAGCTTTTTGTTTTTCATCTATATCATAATCTCCGTCTGAGAAATGTGATTCTTTTTCTTCTTTAGTTTTTTCTTGTTCTGTTTTACTTGGAGCTTTTAATGTTAATACAAATGTATTTGCATCTGTATATAAATGTGTAGATTTATCCCCAGGTCCAGATATTATAAGAGGAGTTCTAGCTTCATCTATTAATATAGAGTCAACCTCATCCACTATTGCATAGTTTAATTCTCTTTGAACTCTTTGTTCTTTATGAATAACCATGTTATCCTTTAAATAATCGAATCCGTACTCATTATTAGTTCCGTATGTAATATCACAATTATATTGTTCTCTTCTTACTTCTGGAGTTTGTCCATGAACTATAACACCTACGCTAAGCCCTAAAAATTCATAAACTTTACCCATATCTTCTTTATCACGTTTTGCTAAGTAGTCATTTACTGTAACAACGTGCACACCTTTACCTTCAAGGGCATTTAAATACACTGGTGCTGCAGCAACTAAAGTTTTACCTTCACCAGTTTTCATTTCCGCTATTCTCCCTTGATGAAGTACCATACCACCTATAAGCTGAACATCATATTGTCTAAGTCCTAAAACTCTTTTAGATGCTTCTCTTACTACTGCAAAAGCTTCTGGTAATATATCGTCTAGTGTTTCACCATTTGATAATCTTTCTTTAAATTCATTTGTCATATTTTTAAGTTCTTTGTCTCTCATAGACTCGAACCTTGATTCCATCTCATCGATTTTTTCAGCAATCTTTTGGAAATTTTTTAATTCTTTTTTATCAGCCATGTTAAATAAACTATCTAAAAAACCCATTCTATGCATCTCTCCTCATTGTATTATTATACTATTATACATTTTAACATAAAAAGTCATGATTTAATATTAAATATTAACTTAATTATGTATAATCATACTTTATTATTATAGTTTTAACCACTCTTAAATATTTATTTAAAATTCATCATCTTTTGATGGTGCTATATATTCATAAGCCTGGTCATGGCTTAGTTTTTCAACACTTTCTAGCTTTCTATTAATCTGTCTAGTTCTAGTTCCTACTAATTTATCTATTTCTGAACTAGCTTGGTTTAATTTACTTTGTGCAGCATTTAATACTGTTTCAAATTTAGAAAACTCTGTTTTAACCGCGCCTAAAACTTTCCATACTTCACTAGAATGTCTTTCTATTGCTAAAGTCTTGAATCCCATTTGTAAACTATTTAAAAGGGCTATTAAAGTTGTTGGTCCTGTTATATTAATTTTAAAATCTCTTTGTAAATCTTCTACCAACTGCTGACGTTTAATAACTTCTGCATATAAACCTTCTGTTGGTAAAAATAAAATTCCAAACTCTGTTGTATTTGGTGGATCTATGTACTTATCTCTAATGTCTTTAGCTGATTTTTTGATAAATCTTTCTAATTCCTTCGATGCACTATCTATTGATTTTTGACTTCCTTCGTCATAAGCATCTATTAATTTATTATATATATCCAAAGGAAACTTTGCATCTAGAGGTAAATATATAGTATCCTTTATTTCATCTTTACCTGGAAGCTTTATTGCAAATTCTACAGTTTCTCTGGACCCTTTTTTCGTAATAATATTTTGGGCATATTGTTCTGGCGCTAAGAATTGTTCTAATATGCGTTCTAACTGAATTTCTCCCAAAACACCTCTTGTTTTAACATTAGAAAGTACTTTTTTTAAATCTCCAACTCCTGTTGCTAAAGTTTGCATTTCTCCTAATCCTTTATAGACTTGTTCCAATCTATCATTAACCATCTTAAATGATTCACCTAGTCTTTTTTCTAAAGTACTTTGTAACTTTTCATCTACTGTTATTCTCATCTTTTCCAGATTATTTTCTGTTGATTTAGTTAATCCTGTAAATTTTTCTTCTGTGACCTTGGTTAATTGGCTTAACTTTTCATTTTGTAACTGAGCAAGATTGTCCAAACTCTTCATCATATTTTCATTAAAAGAATTCAATGTATTCTCTAAACTCTTAGAGTTTATATCAAATTGATTTTGCTGAAGTGTAGATAGATTCATAATATGTCTTGATATAGATGATGTCAAACTATCTATAGAAACTTTCATTTCTTGTCTATTTTCTTGTTCATTCCTTCTTGATTCTTCTCTATTTGTATAAAATTCTTGTCTAAATGATTTTTCCATACTATCGAACTTCTTTTCCATATCTTCACTAAGTTTGTCTATATTTATATCCTTAGCTCTTGTACATACGAAGATATTTATGATTAAAAGCACTATTACTATAATAAGTAATATTTCTGTCAAAATATCAGCTCCTTTTCTTCCCCTATATTATAGACCTTTATATTTGTTAAATTTTTCATATTACATTTTATATAATAACAAAATATAGTTATTTACTCAATAATCTGCATATTAATAGTATAAACCTTTATTTATTTTTCAAAACTTAAATATATAATTTCTTAGCACTTAAAAAGGCTATCGATAAAATTATCGATAGCCTTGAATATTTTTAATAATTAATTATCTTATTCATGCTCTATTAATCCATATCCACCATCTTCACGTTTATATACTATAGATATTTCATCACTATCTATATTTCTAAACATATAGAATCCATGCTCTATTAATTCCATTTGTAATACTGCCTCTTCTGGACTCATTGGCTTCATATCAAACTTTTTACGTCTTTCTATTACTATATCTAAGCTTTCATCATCATATTCTTCTATTCCTTCATCCATTTGGAATCTAATACTTTCACCCTTAGATTGATGTTTATCTTGTAGTTTATTTTTATATCTTCTTATTTGCTTTTTAAGCTTATCATAAACAACATCAATAGCAGCATATAAATTTTCTTCACTATCTTCTGCTCTAATTATCGGTCCACTTATAGGGATAATTGTTACTTCTATTTTTTGAGTTGCTTTTTTTGCACTTACAGTTACTTTTACTTCAGTTTCTGGATTAAGATAACGTTCTAACTTACCTAACTTGTCTTCTATTGCAGTTTTGATTCCATCTGTAAGCTCTAATTTTTTTCCTGATATTATTACTTTCATAAGAACATCTCCCTTCACTTATGTAAAGCATGTGTAATTTTATACTTTACTTTGTGTATTAGTATTTATGCTTTAATAATATATTCTACATTAATTATCTTTCTCCTTTTTTTTTATTGTTAACTTTTTATTTTTTTATATACTGTCGTAAAAAATAGTTTTATGTATTTTTTTATTTACTTTTAGAATAATGTGGATTATTAATTAACACCCTTTGTGGATAATGTTGATAACTTTGTTGATAACTTTCATGACCGTGTATATTATCTAATTTTAATACTTT
>NZ_JANKBY010000459.1:0-2251 GCF_024621905.1 Terrisporobacter muris | reverse complement strand
ATACTGAGGATAGCCTAATAATGTATATAACAATAGGATTTTCCTTAATTGTTATAATAGGATTTTTTATTTATGACAAAATTTTTGAAAATTATATGATTGAAATACTTGAGAAACTATCAGACATGATATCTACCATAAGTGATTTAAGAGAAAAAGAAGTTTTTACAATGATAGATGATTCGATGTTTTCAAAACTACAACACCAAACTATAAAACTAACAAAAGTATTACAGTCACAAAATAAGCGAATTGAAAAAGATAAAAATGAGATAAAAACATTGATTTCTGATATCGCTCATCAATTAAAAACTCCTCTAGCAAATATGAAAATGTATAGTGAATTTTTACAAGATGAAAATTTAACAAAAGAAGAGCAAGAAGAATTTAATAAAATTATACTTTTATCATTAGATAAGCTTTGTTTTTTGGTGGAAAGCATGATAAAAATGTCTAGATTAGAAAGTTCAGTGATTAGTATTAAACCTAAGCTTAGCGATTTGAATGATACAGTTATTTTAGCTATTTCTCAACTTCATAAAAAAGCTGGGCTGAAAAATATTCATATTAACTTTGAAGAAAAAGATAAAGTTAATATATATCACGATAAAAAATGGACTTGTGAAGCTATTTTTAACATAATAGAAAATGCCATAAAGTATTCGCCTTCAAATACTGTTATAAATATTGTTATTGAGAAATATGAAATTTTCACAAAGATAGATATTAAAGATGAAGGAAGAGGGATATCAGAAGAAGAGATACCTAAAATATTTTCTAGATTTTATAGAGGTAAAAACGTATCAGAGGAGGAAGGTATAGGTATAGGCCTTTATTTAAGTAGAGAAATTATTAAGAAAGAAAATGGATACATAAAAGTATTATCTACGGAAGAAGGTAGTACTTTTTCTGTATTTTTACCAAATGATTATATAATAGGAAAATCAGATAAAAACTAAGATAATCTTAGGATTTATCTGATTTTTTTAATTTGTTATATTTCATAAAAGTAGGTATATTAACAGCTATAACTATTATGGCTATTAGAATTAATAATAGGGCGAAAGTTGCATCTGTGGACCCTTTAGGAGAAAACAAAATATTTAATATTCCAAAAGAAATTAATGCTATAACTACTAAAAATCTGAAAATTAATATCTTCCTAAAATAATAAATTTTAAATTGAACATTAGAAAATAAACTAAATTTACCAAGCATTCTTTTTCTTCTAAAAAAAACCCAATTTCTGTAGTGACACACATATTCAACATTCCACTCATCTTCTAAATAATTAAGAAAGTCCTCCTGATTGGGAGAAGAGGGAAGATTTTCAATCAATTCAAGAAAATAATAATATTCATTGGGAATACATTTTTCAAAATTATATCTGCAAAATTTAAAATTTTTTAAAGCATAACCCTTTGAGCACATGTTGTTTATCCATTCTTCTTCTTTCTCATACTCGCCAAGGGCAAAGAATTTATAGATGATCATAATAATCCTCCAATTACAATTTAATATATTATATAACTTTTACTCATTTTATATAATAAGTATAGAACCATATTTAGCATATGTTAAGTAGAAATAATTTAATTTCTAAATTAAAATAAAGACATTTATTGTGCAATGATTTAAAATTATAATATAGTTTCAGGAGGTAGCGTTTATAAACAAACAGGGAGGATAGTTATGATTTGTAGAAAATGTGGAGCTGTAATTAAACATAATGAAGAGTACTGTAGGAAATGTGGTGCATTAGTAATTAATTTTAAACAAGTTGAAAATAAGAATTTAAAAAATCTATGTGTTGAAAATAACGCGAAGGGAAAATGGCAAGCATTTATAAATAGAATTAGTAATAAAGAGGCAAAAGCTCATAAAGTAGAAGAAGCTAACAAACACAATTTAGATATAAATAATTTAGGAAGTTTAGTGAATAAATATAATAAAGTGGTGAAAAATACATTGTCTGAGAATAATAGTATAAAAGGAAAAAATATTAACCTTGATAAGGATTTTTCAGATGATATAGGTGATATTATAAAAAATCTTTTTAAATTATAGTATAAATATTTAAGTATTTTCGTCATAAATAATGATCTGAAAATGATTTAATTTATAAAAATAGAGAATAATAAACTAAAAGTATTGATAAGATAATCAATACTTTTTTTATGAATAAAAAAGGACAAGATTTTACGACAGGCTTAGATTATGTTATTTTCGCAAAAATTAAGAAAATTTAAAT
>NZ_JANKBY010000458.1:0-2278 GCF_024621905.1 Terrisporobacter muris | reverse complement strand
AAGAGGGAGATAAAATGTTAAAAATAATAAATTTGTCTAAGTCATACAAAAATAAAAAGGCTATAGATAGTATATCTATGGAAGTTAAAAAAGGAGAAATCTTTGGTTTTATAGGTCATAATGGAGCTGGTAAAACTACTACAATAAAGTCAATAGTAGGTATACATGACTTTGAGGAAGGAGATATATTAATAAATTCAAAATCTATAAAAGAGCATCCAACAGAATGTAAAAAGGATATAGCATATATTCCTGACAATCCAGATTTATATGAAGCTTTAACTGGAATAGACTATCTTAATTTTATAGCAGATGTGTTTAGAATAGATAAATCAGAAAGAGAAGAAAAAATAAAATATTACTCAGAAGAATTTGAAATAAATAAATCATTAGGTGATTTAATATCTTCTTATTCTCATGGTATGAAGCAAAAGCTTGCTATTATTTCTGCATTAATACACAGTCCTAAAATATTAATATTAGATGAACCATTTGTAGGTTTAGATCCAAAGGCAGCTTTTACATTGAAAGAAATAATGAGAGATTTTTGTAATAAGGGTGGATGTATATTTTTCTCAACTCATGTATTGGACGTTGCTGAAAAAATATGCGACAAAATTGCCATAATTAATGGTGGGAAATTAGTAGCTTGTGGAGAAACTGAAAAGGTAAAAGGTGATAAATCCCTTGAAAATATATTTATGGAGATGATAGATCATGAGTAATTTAGCACTATTAATGAAAAATACTTTGAAAAATGAAAGTGGAATTAATAAATTAAAATATGCTGACAAAAGTGACAAAATAAAAGCAATAGGCATGGTTTTACTAATAACATTTACTATAGTAATGTTGAGTGCTTATGGTTTTGTGGCATGTTTTTATTTATCAGATTTCTTAGTGAAAATAAATCAGATGGAACTACTTCTTATTTTGGGGATTATAGGGTGTACTATGGCAACATTTTTTACTTCAATTTATAAAGCATCTTCATATCTTTTCCAAAGTAAAGATTATGAGATGTTAACAAGCTTGCCCATAAAGCAATCGAGCATATTAAGTAGTAAAATTATAATGCTAATCTTTAATAACTATTTATTTGCACTACCTTGTTTGCTTATACCTGGAATTGTATATTTCATAAAAGTCAATACTGGGGCATTATACTTTCCATTTTTAATAATATTAATTTTAACATCACCACTAATACCGACAATAATATCATCAATTATAGCATTTATAATAACTAATATTTCATCAAGAAGTAAGAAAAATAATTTAATATCAATAGTATTAAATTTATCATTAGTTGCAATAGTTGTGATTTTATCATTTAATTTACAAAATGTAATGATGAGTATTATTCAAAATAGTAGCTCTATTATTGAGGCAACACAAAAGTTATATATGCCAGCATATTATTTTGTAGATGCACTAAAAAATAATAGTATAATATCATTAGTGATATTTGTACTTATTTCTATAGTCCCAACAGCTTTATTTGTATATTTATTTGCAAACAATTTTAATAAAATAAACAGTAAATTAAGTGAAACTTACAAAAGCAATAACTATAAATTTAAAGAGTTAAAATCATCAAAGCCTGTAATAGCTTTATTAAAAAAAGAAGTTAAAAGATATTTTTCATCAACAATATATGTAATGAATACTTTTGTAGGAATGATAATATTATTTTTATTTACTGTAGCAATACTTGTGATAGGATATGATAAAATTGCTCAAATATTAGAAATAGCTGTAGTAAAAGAAATGATAGCAATTCAAATAATAGGCATAACATTATTTTGCATAATAATGACAAATACAGCTTGTGTTTCAATTTCTTTAGAGGGGAAAAACTTATGGATTTTAAAATCTTCCCCAATTAAAGAGATGGACATTTTTAAAAGTAAGATTTTATTAAATATTATTTTAACTATACCTATATCTATAATTTGTTTTCTGGTTTTATCATTTAGATTAGGGTTTGGTATGAAATTCACAACTTTAGTAATACTTACAATCATATTAATTTCAATATTTATTGCTACACTTGGGATATTTATTAATTTACTTTATCCCAAAATGGATTTTACAAGTGATGTAGCTGTTGTAAAAAGAGGAGCAAGTGTAATAATAAGCATGATTTCTAGATATATCAAATGGAAATATAGATGATACTCAAAGTCCAAATTCTAATACTGGTACTATTAATGATAATACTTCAAGTAGCGATATAAGTTCATTAGAAAGTCAAATGAGTAAAGAATCTCCAACT
>NZ_JANKBY010000457.1:0-2287 GCF_024621905.1 Terrisporobacter muris | reverse complement strand
CTATTCTTATTATGTTTGTGTCTATTCTTATTTCTTCTCCTCATTCTTTTTCTTCTTAAATTTCTTAACCTAATACAATATGCTATTATAAAAAGCACTATTAAAGCTATTAATATAAATATAATAAATGATCCTGAGTAAATTTTAAGTAAATCAAATTTACTTAAATCAACTTTTCCACTTATTTTTGATGAATAATTAGGTAAAGTAAAGTTCAATTCTATCTCTTTATTTGCAAGCTTCCAGGCATTTTTATTTTCATTATTGTATTCTATTCTTGCATTTTCATTGTTAATATCATTTTTATAATACATGACATCTTCTGTTGCTATAACTGGAACTGTCATGCTCTTTTTAGGTCCAATAATTCCGTATTTTCTGTACCCAAGCTCAATTTTGGCAACTTCTTCTCCTGCTTTTTTAAATATTTGCTTTTTGGATGAATAACCATAGTCGGCTATGATTTTTGTATCATTAAATACATTTGTGCCATCTATGCCATATTCAGAGCTTAGGGCTACAGTTACTAAATTTCTTCCTTCTCTTTGGAAGAAACCAACAAAACAATGACCAGCTTGAACTTCATTACCTGTTTTTCCACCTACATTGCCATATTGACCAAGGATTTTATTTCTTAATGTAATTGGTACAGCTTCTCCTCCTATATTAATAATTATATCTTGATTTTGCTCTGATATAATTTCTCTAATCCATTGGTTTTCGTAAGCTTCTTTTGCTATTATTGCCATATCGTAAGCTGTTGATATATTAATTTCTTTATTCTCTGGATCTATGGCATTACTTTCTAAACCACATGGATTTACTACATATGTATCTTTTAGACCTAGGGATTTTACTTTATTGTTCATTAGTTTTACAAAATCCTTGTAGTTTCCTGATACAGCATCTGCCATTAGATATGCAGCATCATTGGCAGAATAAATCATAACAGCTTTCATAAGGTCATCACTTGGAATTTTGTCACCCACATTGATTTTTTTCAAATTATTAAGTGCCGTTTGTGTAGTTTTAAGTGCATCTTCTGTAAATGAAATCATTTCTCCTCTAGAAATATTTTCTGCATAAATTAAGGAAGTTAATAGTTTTATTGTGCTCGCTACTGGTCTTTGAGTCTTGGCATTTTTTGATGCAATAATTTCTCCTGTATCCATATCCATAACAATTGCTGATTGTGCAATTATGCCAGGTATATCACCTGTACTTGTTAATGCATTTGATACACTGTTTAAAGATGTGCATATTACTAATAAAATAGTTAAAATAAATGTACTAAAATACTTATTTTTCATTTAAAACCTCTTTTCTATTTTGTATTACTAGTTGTCACTATAAAATTTCTTAATTGAAATTAATTTTGTTATGTTAATTGAAAACAATGTAATAATTATACCATGGTTTTACATAATTTGTTAACAACTATGTTATGCCCTACCTTACTGCTATTTTAGTTAATAAATATCTTTTATCATTTATGTTATAAGTCAAATTTTTATCTAGTATTGTAGTATTTATTTTAATCACGCCTTCTAATAACCTATTTTTCAATAATAAAATTTCTCATATTGATATATATACTTTTATAATGTAAAATTAATAAGACAAAATTCATATTGGGAGGAAAGATGAGCGAAAATATCTATTCACAAATTGAGATAATAAAAGACTCAAAAAAGAAAAATGCTTTTATAGAATTTCTAAAAAAGGAATCTGTTTTAGTTATAGCTCTATCACTAGCTACAATAAGTTGCTTTATTGCAACTCCAAAATTATCATATATTGATTTTAAAGTGCTTATATTATTATTTAATCTTATGATTGTAGTAGCTGCTTTTAAGGAGCTTTCTGTCTTAGATAGTATAGCAATTAGCTTATTGAAAAAATGTAAATCATATAGGGCAATATCTACCATTTTAGTATTTATTACTTTTATATCTGCCATGATAGTCACTAACGATGTGGCACTTTTAACTTTTGTGCCACTAAGTATAGTTGTCGCTAGAAAAGCTAATATTAATGTTTTAAAAATAGTAATATTTCAAACTCTAGCTGCAAATTTAGGAAGTAGTTTTACTCCTATGGGTAATCCTCAGAACTTATTTATATATTCTTTTTATAATTTAAAACCAGTGGATTTCTTTGTAATAACTGGACCTATTTTACTATTATCTATTGCCTTTTTACTATTATTAATAAATAGAGATAAAAAAATGGATTTAAGCATTGATTTGAAAGATGTTAAAATAGATAATAAAAATCATATATTTAT
>NZ_JANKBY010000456.1:0-2290 GCF_024621905.1 Terrisporobacter muris | reverse complement strand
GATATGTATTTTTTTGGGAGCAGGAGCTTCTGCAGCAGAAAACTTACCTATACAAAATGAATTGTTCTCTAATTATTTTAAATATAGTTTACCTTTACACCCAGATAGTCAGATGAATATAAAGCTTAGAGAATTTTTCAAAGAAATATTTAATATTGATGTAGTTCTTGATGATATAGATAATATTAATTTCCCCACATTTGAAGAAGTACTTGGTATTTTAGATATGGCAGAACAAAGACGGGAATCATTTAAAAATTTTGGAACAGATACTTATAATAATAAAAATGGGTCAATTAATCTTTTGCGACAATATTTAGTATTATTAACTGCCAATTCAATTAATAATGCTTCAAAAGAAAGTCATAAGTATCATGAATTATTATTGAATAATTTATTAAAGAAAAATCAATTGTTAAACACAACTTTTATTAGTGCAAATTATGATATTCATATAGATAATACAATTTCAAAACTATACGATAAAAACAATCTACCCGTAATGTTAGATTATGGAGTGGACTTTGCTAATTTTAATTTTAAAAGTAGTTCTTGGAAAAGACCCACTGGAAAAACAATAAAACTATATAAAATACATGGTTCTCTAAACTGGTTATATTGTCCCATATGTTCAAGTTTAACGCTTACTCCATATGAAGGAGGCGTTATGAGGATTTTAAATAATCAAGATGAGGCTACTTGTTTAAATTGTAATGAGCATACAATTCCCATAATAGTACCTCCTACATACTTTAAAGATATGTCTAATGTTTATCTAAGTAGTGTATGGAACAAAGCAGAAGCTTCATTAAGAAAAGCAGATGTTATTATTTTTTGTGGATACTCATTTCCAGAAGCTGACATACATATCAAGTATATGCTTAAAAGAGTTCAAACAAGTAGAAATAATAATCCATTAAAAATAATTGTATTCAATAACCATAAAAATAAATCAAATTCAGTTTTAAAAAAGGAAGAAATGAGATATAAAAGATTTTTAGGAGAAGATATTATTTTTACGAAAGCTTCTTTTCAGGATTTTGCAACAGATCCTTATAAGTATATAAGTCTTTTAGAAAATAATAATTGATTTTAAAGATATATAATTAAAAATTATTTTAGGGGGATAAAAATGCTTGGAGTAATAGTAAATAGTTTTGCAATAATTTGTGGAGGTCTGTTAGGATTAATAGTTAATAAAGGAATACCTAAGCGATTAGATAAATCCATTATGGATGGACTAGCACTTGTAGTTATTTATATGGGCATATCTGGAGCACTTAAAGGAGACAATCCCTTGTATGTAATAATTTCCATGGTGATTGGTATTATAATAGGTGAATTGATTGATATTGATAAATTATTAAATAAATTTGGTTTATATTTAGATGATAAAATATCAAATAAAAATACAGATACATCAGATGAACTAAATAAAGAAAATAAAATATCAAAAGGATTTGTATTTTCCAGCTTATTATATTGTGTAGGTGCTATGGCAGTAGTTGGATCTATACAAAGTGGACTATCAAATGATTATTCTGTATTATTTGCTAAATCAGTATTAGATGGTGTATCATCCATATTTTTTGCAGCATCAATGGGAGTAGGAGTTTTGTTATCAAGTATAGTTGTATTTTTATATGAAGGAATAATAACTCTAGGAGCTTTTGGACTATCTAGTATACTAAGTACAAATGTTATAACATATATGACATGTGTAGGCAGTTTGTTAATTATGGCCATGGGATTGAACATGTTAAAAATATGTGATATAAAGGTTGCAAATATGCTACCATCCATGTTTATTCCTATAATTTTGGGAATTTTCAACATTATTTAGAAGAAGTTTTAGACAAATTATTTATTTGGAAGGAATATAACTCTTAAAATCAAATATTTAGTAATAAAATGAATTAATATTTGATTTTTAGGAGGAGGAACTAAATGATAACTTTTGATATAAACGGTGCAATCATAAAATTTGATGACAAAAGAGATAAGTATAATACTATAAGGAGAAATTTTAAAAATTATGGAGATGAATCTTGTAAACGATTTATGGATTATTGTTTAGATAGTATTACAAATACTAGACATATCAGTGAAAAGCATTTAGAATATGGCCAAAACTTAATTAATGAAGTAATAAGAAAAGGTGTGGAAACTCTTGTAGGATATAATATCATAACAATAGATTTTAATTTATTTAAAGAAATTTATTGTAATAAATATTTAGATTTTGAAAGACTTTTCCATAATGTAACTAGAGATTTATCTAATTCTAGAA
>NZ_JANKBY010000455.1:0-2292 GCF_024621905.1 Terrisporobacter muris | reverse complement strand
ATTACAATAGAAGCATAACTTTTAAAGGAATAAAATTATATTTATTTTATCCTAGTGGAAGTGAAATATATGAAGACCATTATTTTAATCAAAATATTTTTTCAGTAGTACAAGAATTACCACATAAGTGTAAAAATAATAATATAACTATGTTTCATTTCAGGCCAGATTTAACATTTTTTTTAAATGGAATATATATATCATATAGTGAATTGAAGTCGAATTACAGTAATCAGACAGCTAGAAAAAATGGAAGGATTAAAGTAATAAATGATTATAGGGACGCATGTATTGAGTATGTAAAAATAGCGAAAGATAATGATAAAAATCAAGATATAAGAAAAGATTTTTTGAAGATATTTGAAAAGGCTATACACATTACAACTACAGATATGGAAGATACATATGTTATTAGAAATATAGCAGATTATATAGACGATATTAGAAACAATTATAAAGATGGAAAATATGATTACTCTAATTATGAAGAAAAAGTTAAAGATGCATATAAAAAGTATCCACTCAAAGATGAAAATATATTAAAGCAAGATAAACTTAAAGAAGTTTTTACTGCACTATATTCAAAGAAAATGATAGAAAAAGAAATATTATATTATAACTTTATTGAAAGAGATGTAGTAGTAAATAAGAATGTAAAAGAGTTAAAAAATGAAAGAGGAAAGCTTATAAGTCCTAGGCCAAAGCAAAAATTTGGTGTAGACAAGATAATGACTAAAATAGATGAATTTCTAGAACATGAAAATGATGATGATTACTTTATAAATAAGTTATATAAAGACTTAGATGGTGTTAGTGAAGATATAAAAAGAGATTTAATTACAAAAAGATCTAAATATAGAAATAATAAAAATATATACTCACTGTTATTACAGTACGCAGCAGGCTTTGGAAAAAGTAATATTATCGGATGGTCAGCGTTACAATTAAAAGATCTTAAAAAAGATAGAGAGTATGTTTATGATAAAATTATGATTATTGTAGATAGAGTTCAGCTAAGAGATCAAATTGATAGTAAAATGTTTAATATGAACATTGACAACAAAATGTATATAGAGGCTAAAGATAAAAATACTTTTATAAAAGCATTGGAAAGTGAAACTCGTATAGTTATAGTAAATCTACAGAAATTTAATACGATAAAAAGTTTTTTAAGTGAAGAAGTATTAGAGAGACTTTCTAGTATGAGAATTGTATTTTTAATAGATGAAATACATAGATCTAATAGCGGAGTTCAACATGATGAGATGATTAGCATATTTGATGAATTACAAGATAGTTTTGATAGTAGTAGTAATTATAATAAAAAACGATTTAAAAAGAACTTAATACTAGGATTTACAGCAACACCAAGTGATAGTACATTAGCTCGTTTTGGAGAATTTAGCAAGTTTAGTGAAGGTGAAAAGATATGGACGCCATTTGATTCATACACTATGAAAGAAGCAATAGAAGATGGATATATATTAAATCCTTTAAAAGGAATAGTTCCTGTTTCAGCTAGAATGTACTACGAATTACCAGATGATATATTGGAAGGGGCAACAGATAAAGAAAAGCAATATTCAATTGCAAAGAAAAAGATTTATGAAAATGAAGAAAGAATAAAAGCTATTTCGGCATTTATTGTGGAAAGATTAGTTAAAACAACGTATAAGAAAATTAGAGGACAAGCAAAAGCAATGTTAGCCACAACCTCAATAAAAAGTGCCATAAAATATAAGGAATACATAGAAAAATATTATTCAAAAGCAATGCAAAATGGGCAATATAATAGATTTAAAGATGCTCCAATATATATTGTATATTCAGGAGATGAGCAACAACAAATAAAAGCTACTTCACTTAATAATGGCTTATCAGAAACAAAGGTTTTACAAAACTTTGCTATGTGCAAAAATGGTCTAATAATAGTTGTTGATAAACTACAAACGGGGTTTGATGAGCCTAAATTACATACTTTATTTTTAGATAAAGAAATAAAAGGTATAAATGCAATACAAACAATATCAAGAGTTAATAGAACTACTAAATATAAAAATGAATGTAAGATAGTAGATTTCTCATACAAGAATGTAAATGTACAAAATATAAAAGAAGCATTTGAACATTTTAGTGATGTAGTTATAAGTGATTTTGATCCATTTTCAGATGAAAAAGTATTGGAAGAAATATACAATGATTTAAGAAATAGCTCTATATTTAAAATATGTTTTAACAAATTTAAAAAGTATAATATCGAAAAAGATGACATTAATGACTTTTTTGAGATAG
>NZ_JANKBY010000454.1:0-2302 GCF_024621905.1 Terrisporobacter muris | reverse complement strand
ATTAGGACAAAAGAAAATATTTTAATTATTTTATATTTGTGTATAATATATAATTATAATGAAAAATTATTATTAAGGAGTGTCATCAAATGGAAGAGTTATATAAAATGATAGAAGATAAAATACATGCATCAGGATATGAAGGACATATAAGTGGAGAAGAAATTTATGATGAAATATGTGATGAAATAGAGGATAAAGAAGAAGGTAGTTACATATTTATGAGCAAAAAAGAAGATGATGCAATATACGAGTATAAAATTGATGTAATGAAAGATCAATTTAACTTATCTTATTTAGATATAAAATCAAATGGAAAAACATATCATATAGATTTTGATAATTAACAAAAAGGTTACAAAAATGAATTGAAAAGTTACAACATAATGAAAATTATGTTGTATTTTTTTTACTAAAAAATAAGTATATTTCAGCATTTATGTGGGTAAAATAATAAATTTACATTAAATAACAGTTAAAAATCTAATGAATAGATGTTAGAATACTAATTACAGGGGTAACACACACCCTAAAGGTTACAAAAAAGTTACAAATTTAGAAAATAGGACGGTGGATATTATGAACAAAAAATTTAAGACATTATTAACGGCAGGATTAATTACTGTAATAGCAGGATCTAGTATAGTATCATCAAGTGCTTTAAGTAAAAAAGTAATAACTAATTATAAAACGAAAGGTGCAATATACCTTGTTATAAATGGTAAAAAGTATAAAATATCTCTAGGATGTAATAATAAACCATCTCAAGATGGGGATTCTTCTATAGGAAGCAATAACAATTCAAATACTGGTAACGATAATAACCAAGATAATAACAATAGTAATACAGGAAATGATAATAACCAAGGTAATAATGATAGTAACACTGGAAATGATAATAACCAAGGTGATAGCGATAGTAGTATTGGAAACGATAATAATCAAGATAATAACAATAGCAATACAGGAAACGATAATAATCAAGGAAATAGCGATAGTAATACAGGAAACGATAATAACCAAGATAATAACAATAGCAATACAGGAAATGATAATAACCAAGATAATGATAATGTAGTTGAAAAACCAAGTGACGACAATAACACATCAAATGATAATCAAACTACAACAGGATCATTTTTAAGCTTCCAAAAGGAAGTTACTAGACTTGTTAATGTGGAAAGAAGTAAAAGAGGTTTAAGTGAATTATCTTTTAATACTCAATTATCTAATGTGGCAACAATAAAATCACAAGATATGATAAATAAAAATTACTTTGACCATACTTCTCCAACTTACGGTTCTCCATTTGATATGATGAAGCAATTTAACATAAGCTATAGAACTGCAGGAGAAAATATAGCCATGGGTCAAAGAACACCAGCGGAAGTTGTAAATTCTTGGATGAACTCTTCAGGACATAGAGCAAACATATTAAATGCAAACTTTACAGATATAGGTATAGGTGTGGCAAAAAGTTCAAATGGAACTTTATATTGGACTCAAATGTTCATAGGTAAATAATAAATAAGGGTTGTGTAATAAACAATTAAATATTGTTATGACACAGCCCTTTTTCTATAGTAAGTTTTTTTGTACAGGAAACCTAAGAATGGTTCTTAATTTTTCAGGTGAAGTTCTTCTAGGGTCTGATAAATAAATTTCATGATGTTTTCTAATATTACTTGTAACATTTACTAAATTGTTATCTTCTATGTATTTATCAATTTTAGCTATAGTTCTCAGCTCATCATCATAAGATCCGATATGCATGGACTGCACACAAAGCCCCTCATAAAAAGTTTCAAATTTAGTTTTTGAAAAGTCTAAATCAGGTTTTTTATTCTTACATTCATGCAAAGCCCAATTAAAAATATCTTTATCAACAAAGTCAGGTTGGGCAATCATAGAAGTCCATAACCATTTCTCTTTATTTACATTAAAATCAAGCTTGCCATTTTCTAGATACCATAAACCTTCCAAAGGAGGAATTACATATTCATAATAGCTATCGATATGATTACTGCCATTTTTACTCATTTTAATAGTATAAGTAAGAGAGTATAAGATTTGCATAGCATTTTGGTAGTTTTCTCCTGTTGGTTTTCCATTTCCATCTATCATAATATAATTTAAAGGTGGAACATCTATTAATGTAGGTTTTTGCTTTGAGGAATATAAGTTTTTATATTCTTTTTTGAAATCAAACTTTCTAATCATAACTCCTCCCCATGTATCACTTAAAAAAATATAGAAATAATAAAATCTACTAAGTAAATAATAGTTAGATTAATTATCAATA